>CALMDF010000137.1 GCA_937864895.1 uncultured Holophagales bacterium
ACTCCCGCGACCTGCGAATCTACGTCTACGACGTCGCGAAGAGGGCGTTCGCTCGCGGCTCCCTTCGAGTGCGCCTCGAGATGCCGAGCCAGAAGGTCGACCTCGCGGCCCTCGTCGACACCGAAGGGAACCGGGTCTATCCCGACGCCTCCGCCCCGTCCGTCGGGCCCGTCTCCATCGGGGAGCTGAAGGCGGTGGACGAGAGCCAGTTCCTCATGATCGAGCGCGACAACCTCGGCGACGATCTCATGGCGCCGCGTTTCAAGAAGCTCTTCCTCCTCGACCTGTCCCACGCGGCGGCACACGGCGGTTACGTTGGCAAGACGCTCCTCGTCGACCTCCTCGCGATCCCCGACCCGTCCGGGATCGGAGGGGACGGGGATTTCTTCCGACTCCCCTTCTACACGATCGAGTCGGTCCACGTCGTCGACCGGCAGACTCTTCTCGTCGCCTCCGACAACAACTACCCGTTCTCGAACGGGCGCTCGCGCAGCCGGAGCGCGGACCGCCGCGGCCCGCTCGCGGCCGACGACACGGAGATGGTCCTCGTGCGGCTCGGGACGCCGCTCGACGCGGACCCGAGGCTCTTCCCCGCGGGCGCGAGGTAGGCGCCCCCGCCCGCAGAGTGTAGACGGTAGACCTGACCCCCTGCTCTCAGGCGAGGGGGCCGACCTCGCGCTCGACCGTTTCGAGGACTTCGCACGACCTCACGAGCTCCTTCATCCGCGTGTGGTCGGGGTAGAGGGGGCGGTCGACGTCGAGGTGGTCGACGACGGTCCTGACGACCCGCCGCGCGGCCGAGACGCCGCGCCCCGGCGTGAAGTCGCGGAAGTCGAGCGCCTGCGCGGCGGCCATCATCTCGATGCCGAGGATGCCGTAGGCGTTGTCGAGGATCTGGCCGTTCTTGATGGCCGTGTTCATCCCCATCGAGACGAAGTCCTCCTGGTCGGCCGCGGCGGGGATCGACTGGATCGACGCCGGCATCGAGAGGATCCGCTGCTCGACGATGAGCGTGTCGGCGGTGTACTGGCTGAGCATGAGGCCGGAGAACATCCCGGCCCCCTTCGTGAGGAAGGCGGGCAGGCCGACGGAGAGCGCCGGGTGGTTGAGCCGGTTCAGGCGCCGCTCGGAGAGGACCGAGACCATCGTCACCGCCGCTCCGACCATGTCCATCGGGAGCGAGACGGGCGTCCCCTGGAAGTTCGCGCCCGTGAGCGTGAGCCTCTCCTCGGGGAGGAAGATCGGGTTGTCGCCGACGCCGTTGAGCTCGGTCTCGACCTGGGCCTTCGCGAAGGCGACCGCGTCGTGCGCGGCGCCGATGACCTGCGGCGTCGAGCGCATCGAGTAGGCGTCCTGGACTTTCGTCCTGAGCTTCCCCGTCAGGAGGTCGCTCCCGTCGACGCAGCGCATGATCGCCTTCGACGAGCGGATGGCGCCTGCGAAGCCGCGGAGCTGGTGGAGCCGGACGTCGTACGGCTTGAAATTCGCGAAGAGGGCCTCGAGCGACATGGCGCAGGCGATCTCGGCCTGCTTCAGCCACCGGTCGATGTCGAAGAGGTGGATCGCGCTCATGGCCGTCAGGAGGTTCGAGCCGTTGATCGTGGCGAGGCCGTCGCGCGCCATCAGGCCGGGCACGGGAATCCCCGCCTTCTCCATCGCGACGCGCCCCGGCAGTCTCTCGCCCCGGTACGTCGCCTCCCCCTCTCCGAGGAGGAGGAGCGCGACCTGCGACATCGGCGCGAGGTCGCCGCAGGCGCCGACGGAGCCCTTCTGGCAGACGACGGGGGTGACGCCCCGGTTCAGCATCTCGACGAGCGTCTCGGTGACGACCGGGCGGCAGCCGGAGTTGCCGTGGGCGTGGACGTTGATCCGCCCCGCCATCGCGCCCCTCACGTACTCCTCCGGCGCGGGGTCGCCGATGCCCGCCGCGTGGTTGTAGATGAGGTAGCGCTGGAAGTCCTTGACCTGCTCGTCGGTCAGGACGACCTCGGAGAACTCCCCGATCCCCGTGTTGACGCCGTACATGATCTCGTGGGCGTCGATCTTTTCCTCGAGGACCGCGCGGCAGGCGCGGATCCTCTCGAGGGCTTCCGGGGCGAGCTCGACCTTCTCTCCGTGCCGGGCGATGCGGACGAGGTCCGGGACCGTCAGCGACGTGCCGTTCAGGACGATGGCCATGGGACGACTCCCCTCGCGCCGGGGGGCTCGCTGCCCGCCGGGCCATCGGCCATTATGCGTCGCGGAAGGGGGTCGGAGCCGCCGGGATCACGCCGGCCGCCCGGCCGCCGGCTCTCAGCGGGCGGCGCGGAGGGGGGCGTCGGGCCGGGCGGCGCGATAGCCGGAGAACTCGAAGCGGATCTCGCGGCGGAACGGGAGGAACATCCCCGCCGTCGCCGAGATGCCGATCTCCTCGCGGCACGGCGCCCAGGTGCCGGGGAGGGCCTCGCGCGTCTCGTACACGAGGCGCACCGCCTTCACTTCGAGGAGGGCGCCCCCGAGGACCTTGACCGGGTTCGTGAGGTGCCCGTCGATCTTCCTCACCTGGACGTCCGCGACGTCGATCCAGGCCCGGCCCGCGAAGGCGTTCAGGACGCGGTCGCGGACCGTCTTCGACACGAGGTTCGGCCTGGGCCGGAACGCGACGACGAAGGTCGGCCGGCCGTCGAGCAGCTCTTCTCCGAGGAGCTCGAACTGAAGCCGGTGGTAGAGGTCGAGAAGCGGGACACGTCCCGACATCAGCTCTTCCTCGTCGGAGCGAGCGCCGCCGGACTCCAGCGAGGCCTGTCTCCGCTTCACGTCTTCGAGTCGGGAGCGTTCCCTCTCCTCCTCCGTCGGGGCCCGTCCGTCGACCTCGAGGAGGTCCCGCTCCACGATGCCGCGGCGGTCCATGAGGACCGAGAAGCGCCTCCTCCCGCTCTTCTTCCGCCGCCCGTCGGAGTCGAGCTCGGTCTCGACCTCGATCCGCTCGAGGGTGACGCGCCCCGCGTTCACCTCGCCTTCCCGCTGCCTCGCCGCGGCCTCGAGGACGAGGGCGTTCACGTCCCAGGCCCTGGCGGGAGGCGCGCCGAGGACGAGACCGCAGGCGGCCGAGAAGAGGACCGCACCCGTTCCCGAAGTCCCCCTCACGGCCGGCCTCCCGTCAACCGCGGGCCGCCGCTTCGACGCCCGGGCCCCGCGCCTCGGTGACGCGCGGGGGCAGGAGCGGCTTCGGCCCCTCGATCGGTCTCGGACGCCAGACGTAGGTCAGCGCGTTCGCGGCCTCCGCCTTCGCCCAGCGGACGAGCCCGTGCCCGAGCATGACGAGGGCCGAGCTGCGGAGCGAGAAGCCGACGAGCCCGGGCCGCCGGCCGGCGTTGTGGTTCCCGTAGATGCCGAGCGCCTTCTTCCGCTTCGCGATCGAGATGAGGCGGCCCTGGTAGAACCGCATCGGGTAGAGGCCGACCTCCGCGCCGTCGCCGTAGAAGGGGGGCATCCCGAGGCGGTCCGCGGACTTCCTGTAGACGGGGTGGACGGCGACGAGGTAATAGAGCGCCGTGTCCATCAGGAACGACGTCGTCATCGTGTCGTAGTCGCCCATGAGGTGGTACTTGTCGCGGTAGATCGACTCGTAGAAGAAGCGGAAGAAGCGGCCGTAGCGCTTGTTGTGCCCCTCGTACTCCTTCGCCATCTCCGCGGCCGGGGCCCCGGCCAGCGCCTTCAGGATGAGCTCCACGCGCATGTGCACCGAGAAGCTCATCTGGTCGAGCCCGGGCGAGTAGAACGGGTCGAGGAAGCCTCCCGCGTCGCCGACGCAGGTCCATCCCGGCCCGATGAACTCGTCGAGGAAGTACGGGAGCGTCCCGTAGTAGCGGCAGTCCCCTT
The DNA here is from genome assembly GCA_937864895.1 of uncultured Holophagales bacterium. Classification (GTDB taxonomy): domain Bacteria; phylum Acidobacteriota; class Thermoanaerobaculia; order UBA5066; family UBA5066; genus UBA5066. The sequence goes on from CALMDF010000137.1 coordinate 3,862, forward strand.
CGACGGGCGCGGCGTTCTCGAGCATCTCGCGCGTGAGGGGATTCGCCTGGAGGAAGCTCGTCAGCTTCTCGAGCGGCGTCGCTCCCTCGGGCTGGACGAGGCGGGTGTCCCAGACGAGGCCGACGCTCGTCTCCCCGCCGCGGAGCGGGATGAACCAGATCCAGTAGCCCCA
>CALMDF010000138.1 GCA_937864895.1 uncultured Holophagales bacterium
TCCAGGCCCCCTGGAGCGGGAAGGACGAGCTACCGTTCGTCGTCACGCTCGAGCCCGTCGACGAGGAGCGGCTCGGGCGGGCGCTCGCCGCGCTGGAGGCGCTCCCCTTCCACGCGGAGGCGCCCCTGGCGCTTCCCATGACGCCCTGACGAGAGGGGCGCGCCGACCTACTTCGCCGCGACGCTCCTCGAGATCTCGAGGGACCGTCGGAGGGGCCAGTCGCCCTCGGAGAGTTTCTCCGCGCTCCGGAGGGTGAGCTTCAGGTCAGGCCAGTCCGCGCTCGACCGGACGGGGATCTCCGCGTCCTGGAGGTATCCCTTCTCGGTGTTGAGCCAGAGGAGGCCTTCCTGGTCCCCGAGCGCCGGTCCGAAAACCCGGTACTTCATGCAGGGGATCCCGTCCCGGTCGACCTCTTCCAGGAAGGCGACCGTCGCCTTGCCGGCGGGGACGAGGAAATTCGGGTTCTCGGGGCCCGCGCCGGTGTTCTCGGCGAAGACACCGAAGTCGGCGGAACCCATGGGCTCGGCGAGGTGGCGGAGAGCGAGGCCCAGGGTGGCGAAGTCCAGGTTGTAGAGGTGTGCCGGGACCTGCGTCAGCGGGAGGGTGAACGACGCGGCGCCCGCGGCTCCCCGGTAGAGACCCTGGTCCTCGACCCTGAAGGAGAGCGAGGCCTCGGAGAAGGTGGCGGTCGCCTGCCGTTGCCTCCCGCCGTCCCGGCCTTCGCGCCAGAGCTCGAACTGGCCGAGGGAGTACGTGTCCCAGTTCATCTCCCCGGTCAGGAGCTGGCCTGCGTCCTGACCCGGATTCACGCGCAGGATCTCGACACGCTTTTTGTCGGGAACGTAGACGAGGACGCTGCCGGTCTTCTCACCGGCGAGATCGGACCGGATGTACGTGTAGAGCATCCCCGTCTCGACCTTTCCCCCCTTGAACTTGAACTTCTTCGCCGAGGACGCGGGTTTTCCCTGGGCCACGGCCGGCCCGGCGGCGACTGCCAGAACTCCGACCACGGCGATGGCAGCTCCGATCATCCTCATACCCCGCTCCTCTGAGGGCCAGCGGCCCCCTCGACGACCCGCATTCGGGAGATGCCGGAACGTAGCGGAGAACCCCGGTCCGTTCAAGAGAAAAGCGGACCGGGAAGGGCCGGGGGACGCCGCCCCCCCCGGCTATCATCGGGCGGGGGTTCCGATGGCGATCAAGCTCCTCATCACCGGCGGCACGTTCGACAAGGACTACGACGAGCTGAACGGGAAGCTCTACTTCCACGACACCCATGTCCACGAGATGCTCAAGCTGGGCCGGTGCCGGCTGGCGACGAACGTCAGGACGGTCATGATGGTCGACAGCCTGGAGATGACGGATTCAGACCGCGAGATCATCCGGGAGGTGTGTCGCAGGTCCGAGGAGGAGCGGATCGTCGTCACCCACGGCACCGACACGATGGCCGAGACGGCCAGGGTCCTCGGCGCCGCCGGCCTCCCCAAGACGATCGTCCTGACCGGGGCCATGATCCCCTACGCCTTCGGAAGCTCCGACGGGCTCTTCAACCTCGGCAGCGCCCTCTCCTTCGTCCAGGTCCTGCCCCACGGCGTCTACGTCGCGATGAACGGGATGTTCTTCCGCTGGGACGACGTGAAGAAGAACAAGGGGCTGGGGGTCTTCGAGACGCTCTCGTGATCGCTCCGACGCTCTCGGCGGGACGGGCTAGATGAGGGGTGTCGAGCAGATCCCGGCCCTCTACGACGCCGGGCTCGCCCTCCTCGAGGCGACCGGGCTGGGCCGCTGGCGGCGGTGGCTCGTGGAAGGGGCGAGGGGCCGGACGCTCGACCTCGGCTGCGGGACCGGCCGGAACCTGCCGCTCTACGACGGCCGGGCGCGGCCCGTCGGCCTCGACCCCTGCATCCAGACTCTTCGGGCGGCTCGCCGGCGCGCTCCGGGAGCCCCCCTCGTCCTCGGTGTCGCCGAGCGGCTCCCCTTCCGGTCCGGAGCGTTCGAAACGGCCGTGTCGGGCCTCGTCTTCTGCTCGGTGTCCGACCCGCCGCAGGCCTTCTCCGAGGCGCGAAGGGTCCTCGCGCCCGGCGGCACGCTCCGGATGCTCGAGCACGTCCGGGCCACGTCCCCTCTCCACGCCCGCCTGCAGGACGCTTTTCAGCCCCTCTGGACGCGGTTCACCGGGGGCTGCCGCCCGAACCGCGACACCGAGTCGGCCGTCCGGGATGCCGGGTTCCGGGTCGACGAGGGGTCGCGCCGGGCCCAGGGGACGATGCGCCGGTTCGTCGCGCGCCCCTGAACGCCGCGGGGGTCAGACCGCCTCGACCTCGATCGCCGGGGCGGTCACGAGGTGTTTCTTCACCGCGCACTGGTCCGTCGCGCGGACGATCGCCGCCCGGTACTTCTCCGGGAACCCTTCGGGGAGCTTCAGCTCGATGCGGATCTTCGAGATGAGCTTCGTCTCCGCCGAGCGCTCCCAGCTCATCGTCATCCCGAGGCCTTCCGTCGGGATCTCACGCTCCTGGCAGAAGCGCAGGGCGTAGAAGCCGGCACAGGTCCCGATGGACGCGAGGAAGAGGTCGAACGGGGCGGGAGCGGATCCCTTCCCCCCGGCGGCTACCGGCTGATCCGTGTGCATCGTCATTCCCTTGTGGAGGGCCTCGACCGCCACGCCACCCGGGAAGCGAATCTCCATGGACATGCTTTTCTCCGGGGGCTCCCGTCCCGGAAGCCCCGAAGCCGTCATCGTAGCAGCGGCGCGCCCGCCCCCGGCCGGCCGGGAATCCGAAGAGGAAATCCGGGCTCCACGGCGGTAGCATGGTCGGCCGCGCCGCGGCACCCCGGCCGCCGGCGCGCCGAAGGGAGAGACACCCGAGATGTTCAGCGACTTCAGCGAGGCGAAGTCCTTCGTCGAGAAGCGGTCCGTCGAGATGGTGGACCTGAAGTTCTGTGACCTGTGGGGCCGCTGGCACCACGTGACGATTCCCGCCTCCGGTTTCGAGGCGGTCCTCATGGAGAAGGGCGTGGCCTTCGACGGCTCGAGCGTCGGCTTCAAGTCGGTCAGCTCCGGCGACATGGTCCTCGTTCCCGACCTCTCGACCGGCTTCCTCGACCCGTTCTGGGAGGTCCCGACGCTCTCGTTCATCTGCACGACGCTCGAGGCCGACACGCGCGCGCTCTTCCCGTACGACCCGCGCTCGATCGCCCGGCGGGCCGAGGAATTCCTTCGCGCCAGCGGCGTCGCGGACGAGAGCCACTGGGGGCCCGAGTTCGAGTTCTACGTCTTCGACGGCGTCTCGTACGAGAACGGGATGAACGTCGCTTCTTACCGCGTCCAGTCCTCCGAGGGCGACTGGAACTCCCACGAGCTCGGGAGCGGCTACACGATCCCGAAGCACGGCGGGTACCACGCGATTCCCCCGCAGGACCGCCTCTTCAATTTCCGCGCCCGCGTCTCGAAGCTCCTCGCGGAGATGGGGGTTCCGGTGAAGTACCACCACCACGAGGTGGGCGGCCCCGGCCAGTGCGAGATCGAGATCCCGATCCTCCCGATGATGCGGGCGGCCGACGCCGTGATGATCGTCAAGTACGTCACGCGGATGGCGGCGAGCCAGCTCGGCCTCACGGCGACGTTCATGCCCAAGCCGCTTTACGGGGAGGCGGGCTCCGGGATGCACTTCCACCAGCGCCTCCTCAAGGGCGGGCGGAACCTCTTCTACGACGCCGGAGGGTACGGATCCTCGAGCGTCGAGGAGCGCGCCTACATCGCGGGGCTCCTCCAGCACGGAGGGGCCGTC
>CALMDF010000139.1 GCA_937864895.1 uncultured Holophagales bacterium
GCCGCGAGGCAGGCCCCGTCCTCGACGGAGGAGGTCCGTGGGCTCCCCGGCGGCGCCGAGGTGGCGTTCCTCGCGGATGCACGCCTCCGTTCCCCTCGCGAGGAAGGCGGCCTTCGCGGCGGCGATCCAGGGCCTCTCCCCGCGCCTGGCGATCCTCCCGGAAGCGGGCGCCCTTCCCGAGCTCCTCGCGGAACGGCTCGCCTCCGAGGCGGAGCGGTCGGCGGAGAGGGGGCGAAGGATCCTCCAGCGACTCCTCGAAGTCCTCCCGCTTCTCGCGACCTCGGGCGCCGAGGCCGTGCCGCTCAAGGGGGCGGCCCTCCTCCTCCGGGGAGAGGCGTCGGCGGCGCTCCGGCCGATGGGGGACCTCGACCTCCTCCTCGTCGACCCGACCCGGGTGAGAAAGGCGGCGGCGCTCCTGGCCCGGCGAACCTCCTACCGTCCGGTCCTCGACACGCCCCGTCACCTCGTCCTCGCCGAAGAGGACGAGAGCGTTCCGTCCCCGGGCGCGGAGCACCCCGGAAACCCTCTCCGCATAGAGCTTCACCGCTCGTTCCGCCTCCCGGTCCTCGGTGTCGTCCTCGACGCGACGGCAGAGATCGCGGGCAGCTCGGCGGCGGGGCCGGACGGAATCCGCCTCCCCTCCGAGGCCGCGATGCTCCGGCACCTCTGGCACCACGCCGCGGAGGACTACGCGGCGAAGGGACTGCGCGGAATCCAGGCCGTCGACTTCCTGGACCGCTCGCGTCGGACAGGGCCCCTCTCCGCCGAGCTCCCCTCCGCGGACGAGGACGCCGCGGCGCCGCTTCTCTACGCGGCGGACGGAATCGAGCGACTCTTCCCGGGGACCTTCGACCCGGTGTCCCTGGCGCGGCTCGCCGAAAGCGTGCCGGCCGTCCTCCGCGATCGGGCCGCGAGGCTGCCGGTCCTCCGGCACGCGCGGCCCGCTCGCGGCTTCACCCGGACGGGGCTGTCGCTCGCCCCCGGCCGGCAGGCCCGGGCCAGGTTTCTCCTCAGGAGTGCGTTCCCGACCCTCGGCGAGGTGAAGGCGAACGTGGCCCCGGAGGCGAAAGGGATCGCGCTGGGCGTGGCGTGGCTGAAGGTGCTCGCGCGGCGGGCCGCGGCGCTCATCCGCCGACGGTGACGCCCCCGGAAGAGACGCGCCGGTAGATTCCTTCGAACCGGGACGCCGTGCGCTCCGCGTCGTTCTCCGTCGCCCAGGCGAGCGCCGCCTCGCCCGCGCGGCGGCGGAGACGTTCGTCGGAGACGAAGGCGGAGATCGCCTCGGCGAGGCCCCGGACGTCCCCGACCGGGACCGCCCGCGAACGCATCCCGTCCCCTTCCGCGACGTGCCCGACGGCCGTCCCGACGGCCGGCACGCCGCAGGCGGCCGCCTCGACGAGGGCGACCGGGCCCGCCTCGTGCCGTGAGGAGACGACGAGGAGGTCGGCCCTCGCGAGGAAGCCGCGGACCTCGCCCGTCGGCCGCCAGCCGTGGAACGTCACGGACCCGCCGAGCCCGAGCCGGGCCGCGAGCCCCTGCACCTCGCCTCCCAGCGTGTCCTCGCCGACGACGTCGAGGCGGAGGGCGGGGATCCGCTCGAGGCAGAGCGCGAAGGCGCGGAGGAGCGTCTCCTGGTCCTTCACGCGGTTCAGGCTCCCGACGTGGAGGAGGCGCGGCGGGTCCGAGGCGCGGCGGGGCGCGCGGGGAAGAAACCCCGCGGCCTCGACGCCGAGAGGGACGAGCTCGGCGTCGAACCCGGCAGCGGCGGCCTCGCGGACCATCGGGAGACTGGCGGCGGTGATCGCGGCGGCACGCCGGAGCGCGATCCTCACCTTCACCCGCTCCCGGAGGACGAGGCCGCAGGCGGGGCCGGGGGGCTGGATGGCGGCGGGGTCGCGTGCGGCGAGGGGGACGACGACGGGGGGCCGGGGGGGGGCGGGGGCGATCGAGAGAAAGCCGCAGGGGCTCGCCCAGAAGGCGTGGAGGGCGTCGAAGGGGCCGGCGCGTCGAAAGGCGCGCGCGAGCTGCCGCGTCCGGGCGAGGACGCCGGTTCCCGGGAACGCGGCACGGCGAGGCCGTCCGAGGTCGACGACCCTCGCCCCGAGGAGCGGCCACTCGCCGGGACCCTCTTCCTGCCCGAGGGCGAAGACGACGACCTCGTTGCGCGCCGCGAGCCTCTCGACGAGCCAGAGGAGCGCCGGGATGACCCGCTCCCGGCCGCTCCGGTCGACGCCCCCCGGGACGACGAGGCCGATCTTCACCGCGGACCCGGCTCAGGAGCCCGGGAGGGGGATTGCCGACGGGCCGCAGCCGGTGCGGGACGATGCTTCGAGCGAGCCGGCCTCCCGCCACAGGGCGTCCAGCTTTCGGCGCCGGGCCTCTCCCAGGTCCCCTTCCGCCACCGCCGCGACGGCCTCGTCGTGGAGCAGGTCGCGGACGCGCCGGTAGAAGGGGCCGGTATAGGTCCCCTCGAACAGCATCGCGAGCTCGTCGCTGTCGTTCCAGTGGGTCTTGTCGCCGAGCTGCCCGCGAACGCGGTCGTAGAAGACCGTCCCGGGCAGGGGATACGCGACCGAGACGCCGACGTCGTCGGGCCGTTCCTCGCGGACGAGGTCCCGGGTGAGGAGGATGTCCTCCCATTCCTCGCCGAGGTAGCCGAGCTGCAGGAACCACGACGCGCGGATGCCGTGGGCCTTGAGGAGCCGCGTGGCCGTCCGCGCCTGGGCGATCGTCGTCCCCTTGTCCATGGCGTCGAGGATCTTCTGCGCTCCCGATTCGACCCCCATCCAGACCTCCTCGGCCCCGGCCCGCCGGAGCGCCTCGACGGCCGAGGGAGTCATCAGGTCGACGCGGGACTGCATCGTGAAGGGGATCACGGCGTCGCGCGAGGCGAGCTCGTCCGCGAAGCGCTCGATCCAGCGGTCGGAGAGGCCGAAGATGTCGTCGGCGAACCAGACGTGGTCCGGACCGACCGTCGTCTTCAGGAGCGCCATCTCCTCCGCGACGTTCCCGGGGCTGCGCTGGGCGTAGCGCGTGCCGTAGAGCGGCTTCGCGCACCAGTTGCAGCGGTACGGGCAGCCGCGCGTCGTCACGACGTTCCAGGAGAGCCGGCCGTGGGCCCCCGTCCATGCCGCCCGGTACTTCCCCAGGTCGACGAGGTCCCAGGCGGGGAAGGGGAGCGCGTCGAGGTCGTGAACGAACCGGCGCGGGCCGGTCCTCACGGCGGGGGCGAACGCCCCGACGGCGCGCGCCGGGAGCGCGAGGCCGGGGACCTCCGAGAGGTCGGCGAGCGGGTCGAGCTCCCACCTCTCCACCACCTCGAGAAACGCCCGGTCCGTCTCGCCGAGGATCACGGCGTCGGCCCCGGCGCTGATGTAGAGGTCGGGGGCGTCCGCGGCGTCCGAGCCGTTGACGGCGACGCGGGCGCCGGCGGCCTTCGCGTCGCGGATCATCCGGAAGGAGGCCTCCCGGCGCCGCGTCGTACACATCTTCGTGAGGAAGTTGAAGTTGTCCTCGAGCATCCCGACGATCGCGGGCCTCGTCGAGGCGACGATCGCCGAGAACTCCTCCTCCCCGGGCGAAAGCATCGCGTCGAAGAGGGCGACCTCCCTCCCGGCTTCGCGCAGAACCGACGCCGTGATGAGCGTCGCGAGCGGCGGATACGGCTTCATCTTCCGCACCTGCTTGGGGTCGTGCGCCAGGAAGTAGGGCTGCGCCAGGAGGACGGTTCCGCTGCTCATGTCGAGTTGCGACCGAGTATAGAAACGTGACCTTCTCCGGGGCCCGCCTGTACTGTGAGGTGGATTACGGAGTGTGCAGTTTTGCCTGCCGACGGCGTCTCGGAAGGGGATCCCGCGGGACGCGGCCGTGTCATCGTGCGCCATGGCGACAGGTTCCTTCGGGGTACCCGGTGACGCGATCCGGCTCGAATCGAACGACGATCGGGTCTTCCGTCTCGCGCGGAAGCTGTGGGACCCGATCCCGGTCGAGACCCGGGAGCGCCGCGCGATCTGGGTCCGGGTCGCCGTCCGCCCCGGAATCCCGTCCGTCCCGCACCCCGAGAGGCGCCTGGCCTGGGAAAGCGCGGAGACGGAGTACGCCGCTTCCGTTTCGGGCGTGCTCCGCGTGCGCGTCGACGTCGGCGCGGCCCGCGTGGACGCGGAGGTTGCCGGAGGGCTCGTCGACGACGACCCCTCCTTCGCCGCGCGAGCCCTCCTCGAGGCTCCCGCGGCGATCCTCCTCTGCCACCGCGGCTACGCGGCCCTCCACGCGGGGGCCGTCGTGGGGCCCCGGGGCGCGGTCGTCCTGCGCGGGCTGTTCGGGATCGACATCAACACCAGCATCCAGCGCTGCCTGGTCAAGGCCATCGCCCTGCATG
>CALMDF010000140.1 GCA_937864895.1 uncultured Holophagales bacterium
CCATGCCCGAAGACGGGGGCCTGCTCTGCGAGAGCGTAGCCCTTCCCCTTCTTCGTCAGGGCGTGGATGAGGATCGGCCCGTCGTGGTCCTTCGCCTCCCGCAGCGTCCTCACGAGGACCGGGAGGTTGTGGCCGTCGATGGGCCCGACGTACTTGAAGCCGAGCTCCTCGAAGAGCGTCCCGGGGACGAGGGCCTTCTTCAGGCCGTCCTCGAGGTGCTCGGCCATCTCGGCGAGACGGTTCCCGGCCGGGAGCTTCTTCAGGACGCTCGCCACCTCGCCGCGGACCTTCTTGTAGATCTGCCCGCGCGCGATCCGGAGGAGGTAGCCCGACATCGCTCCGACGTTCGGGGCGATCGACATCTCGTTGTCGTTCAGGATGACGATGAGCTTCCGCTTCAGGTACCCGCCCTGGTTCAGCCCCTCCATCGCGACGCCGCCCGTCAGGCCGCCGTCCCCGATGATGGCGACGACGTTGTAGTCCTCCTTCTTCGCGTCGCGGGCAGCGGCCATCCCGAGGGCCGCCGAGATCGACGTGGAGGCGTGCGCCGCCCCGAAGACGTCGTACTCGGACTCCGCCCGGCTCGTGAAGCCGGAGAGGCCCCCCTTCTGCCGGATCGTGTGGAGCCGGTCCCGGCGCCCCGTGAGGACCTTGTGCGGGTAGCACTGGTGGCTGACGTCCCAGACGAGAAGGTCGCGGGGGGTGTCGAAGACGTAGTGCAGGGCGACCGTCAGCTCGACGGTTCCGAGACCCGAGGCGAAATGCCCCCCCGTCTTCGAGACGGAGTCGATGAGAAAGGTCCGGAGCTCGTCGGAAAGCGTCGCGAGCTCGTCGACCGTCAGGTTCTTCAGGTCGCGGGGCCAGAGGACCCGGTCCAGGAGCGGGGTCGGTCGGGTGGTCATAGAACCCTCAATGATATCCGGTCACCGGTCCCGATGACCCGCGTACGCCGCGAGGCCCGCGAGCAGGCCCGGGTCGCCCTCGACGTCCTTCGCCAGGGACAGGGTCTCCCCGAGGGCCCTCTCCCTCTCGGCGACGGCCCCTTCGAGGCCGAAGACGGAAACGTAGGTGAGCTTCTCCTGCGCCTCGTCTTTCCCGACGCTCTTCCCGAGGACGGCCGCCGTGGCCGTCACGTCGAGGAGGTCGTCGGCGATCTGGAAGAGGACGCCGAGCGAAGCGCCGAACCCGGCCGCCGCCGCCCGGCGTTCGGGAGCGGCCCCGGCGAGGATGGCCCCCAGCTCGCACGACGCCGAGAGGAGCCTTCCCGTCTTTTTCCCGTGGATCTCCTTCAGGCGGTCCGCCGTCCGGAGGTCTGGGTGGCCGTGTCCCGACGCCTCGAGGTCGAGCGCCTGCCCCCCCGCCATGCCCGCGAACCCGATCGCGCGGGCGAGGACGAGGACCGCCTCGGCGCGCCCCGAGGCGAACGGCACTCCCGAGGGTCTCGAGGCGAGCATCTCGAAACCGAGCGTCTGCAGGGCGTCGCCGGCGAGGAGCGCCAGGGCCTCCCCGTGGACGACGTGGCAGGTCGGCTTGCCGCGCCGGAGCGCGTCGTCGTCCATGCAGGGAAGGTCGTCGTGGATCAGCGAGTAGGTGTGGACGAGCTCGAGGGCCGCGGCGGCCTCGGCAACCTCCTCCCGGGGCGCCTGGCTCCCGCCGAGGACGTCGTGGAGGGCGAGGGCCAGCACGGGTCGAAGCCGCTTGCCGCCCGCGAGGGTGCTGTAGCGCATCGCGTCCGCCAGGGGGTCGCCCGGAGGCGGGAGGATTCGCTCGAGCGCGGCCTCCGTCTCGCGCCTCGCCCTCGCGAGGAAGTCCTCGAGCCTCAAGCCCCGTCCTCGGACTCGGCCTCGTCCTCCCCGGGCGCGTCCAGCGGCTCCGTCACGAGCCCCTCGGGCGCCTCCTTCAGGACGACGTCGACTCTCTTCTGGATCTCCTCGAGCTTCCCCCGGCAGAAGCGCGAGAGCGCGACGCCTTCCTCGAAGAGCTCGAGCGACGCCTCGAGCCCCCTCTCGGGCTCCTCCAGCTCCGCCACGATCTTTTCCAGCCGTTCCAGCGCCTTCTCGAACGTCAGCCCCTTCGGGAGCTTCGTCTTTGCCGTCATCGCTCACCGTCCTTCGAGGTCGCAGTCACCCTCGCGTGCACCGCGCCGCGCGCGAGGACGATCCGGAGGGAGTCGCCCGGGGCGACGTCCCGGGCGTCCACGAGGGGGGCCTTCGCCCCCTCGACCCAGGTCACAGAGTAGCCCCGGGCGAGGACCCGGAGCGGGTCGAGCGCCGAGAGTGACGCCGCGAGCGCCCCGAGCCGCTCCCGCGACGCGCCGAGCCGCCGGGCGAGACGCTCGGCGACGGCGCGTTCCCCGGCCTCGGCCCGGGCGAAGCCGAGCGGAAGCGAGGCGCGCGCCGGCCACGACGCCACGGCCCCCTCGGCCCGCGAGAGCCTCTCGCCGTAGGCCGCCGGGAGGCGCCTCACCGCGGAGCGAAGCTCCCTCGCCGCGGAGACGGCCCTCGCCGAGAACGCCGCCGCCCGGGCCGGGAAGCCCGCCAGAGCCGGCGCGTTCACGAGGCGCGCCGCGTCCGCGTGGGAGGCGAGGAGCCGTCCCTTCAGGGTCCGCGTCAGCTCGCGCTCCAGACCCGTGATGCGCGCCTCGAAGTCGTCCCGTCGCGCCACGACGAGCTCTGCCGCCTGGGACGGCGTGGCCGCGCGCAGGTCCGCGGCCAGGTCGGTCAGCGTGACGTCGACTTCGTGCCCCACCGCCGAGATCGTCGGAATGCGGCAGGCCGCCACGGCCCGGACGACCCGCTCGTCGTTGAACGCCGACAGGTCGTCCCTCGATCCCCCGCCCCGCGCCACGATCACGACGTCGGCGGCCCCGAGGCGCGAGAAGGCCTCGACCGCCCGGGCGATCTCGTCCGGCGCCGACGCGCCCTGGACCGCCACCGGCCAGACCGTCACGTGCGCGTTCGGGAACCTCGCCGAGAGGACCTTCAGGATGTCGCGGACCGCGGCGCCGTGCCGCGAGGTGACGACGCCGATCCTGCGCGGAAGGAGCGGGAGCCTCTTCTTCTTCGCCGGGCCGAACAGCCCTTCCGCCGCAAGGCGGGCCTTCAGCTGCTCGAAGGCGAGCCGGAGCGCGCCGGCCCCGACCGGCTGGATCTCGGCGACGACGAAGGAGAGCTTGCCGCTCCGGGCGTAGACGTCGGGCCGTCCTCGGACGAGGACCTCCATCCCTTCCCCGGGCCGGAAGGGGACCCGCACGACGTCCGAGGCCCACATGACCGCCGGCAGCGCCGCCGAGGCGTCCTTCAGCGTGAAATACGCGTGCCCCGACGACCAGATCTTCCAGTCCCCGATCTCCCCCTTCACCCACGTGTCGGGGAGCGCGGCACGCAGGACGCCGTTCAGCTTCGCCACGAAGAGAGAGACGGTGATCGCGGAGGCCTCGGGCGAGCTGCCGCCGAAAGGGAGCGTCGGCTCCACGGGCCTGCCGGGCGGGCGCCGCGGCGCCCCGTACCGGAACGACATGGACGGATTCTAGGAGCCGGACCCGGCCGGCGCTCCCGGCGCCCGCGCTGCCGCGAACGGGAGCGCGAGGACGACGAGCATCAGCCGGAGGATCTCGGAGTCGCCGAAGTTGTACTCGAAGAGGCCGGCGGTGAAGAGGGCCGCGGTCGCCGCGAGCGCGCCGCGGGCGAGGGACCGGACGGCCGGACGGGACCGGTCCCTCGCCAGCGGCCACGCGGCGGCGGAGGCGGCGACGACGATCGCGAGGTAGGCCAGGGCCGACGCGATGCCCGTCTCGGCGGCGACGTTCACGATGTTGTTGTGGAGGTGGCCGACGGCCGGCTCGACGAAGTCGGGCTGCCGGTAGACCGGGTAGAGCTCCTTGATCCGCCCGGGGCCGACGCCGAAGAACGGCCGCTCCGAGATCATTTCCACGCCCGACGCCCACATCGCGAGGCGGTCCCTCGCGGCGGCGTCGGTCCGGTCGAAGGTCGAGGCGGCCCTCTCGCGCACCCCGGCCGGGAGGACGAGGAAGAGCAGGACCGCCAGGGGCGGGAGGGCCAGGGAGAGCCGGGGCCGCGCCGTCAGGACGAGGACGACGACGCCCGCGGCGAGGCCCAGGTAGGCGTTTCGGGTGAAGGTCAGCCCGACGAGGGCGACCGCGGCCACCGCCAGGACGCCGTCGGCGACGCGCTGGTGCCGGGCCCTCCCCGTCGTCAGCGCGCGTGCCGCCAGGACGAGGGAGAGGACCATCAGGAGGCCCGCGTAGGTCATGTAGATCGAGAGGCCCCCGGAGAGCCGCTCCCAGACGTTGTCGTGCCCGAGGACGAAGTAGTCGACGAGCCCTCGCAGCACGAGGTAGAGCGTCGTCAGGCGCAGGGCGTCGACGGCTAGGTGGGCGTCGTCCGCGTCGTCCACGAGGCCCGCCACGAGCGCGACGAGAAGGAAACTGAGGAGCGCCTTGGACGCCACGACCGAGCGGAGCACGTCGGTCGAGAACGGGACGGAGAGGAGCGAGAGGAGAACGAAGAGGGCGACGGGGGCGTAGAGGGGAGAGGTCCGCCGGAAGGGACCGGGCAGCCCCTCTCCGGCCGAGCGGGCGCGGACCCCCCACAGAATCGACGTGAGGAGCGCGAGCGCGAGCGCGATGTTCGACGGCGCGTTCGCGTGGGTCAGCCCAGCGCAGAGGACGAGCGCCGCGAACGCCGTCCGCTGGAGCGGCGCCCGGCGCGCCAGGGGAGCCGGGAAGAGGCTCAGGACGCGCGCGCCCCCGCGGGGAGGGCCTCATCCACGAGCATCACGGGGATGTCGGAGACGATCGGGTAGACCCGTCCGCAGGAGGCGCAGTAGAGGCCATCCGTCACGACCGGCTCCTCGTCGCGGAACTTGTCGCGGTACTTTTCCACTAC
>CALMDF010000141.1 GCA_937864895.1 uncultured Holophagales bacterium
GACCTCGGCATCTCACGTCACTCCACGCTCGCCGTGGGCGACGCCGAGAACGACCACTCCCTCCTCGGGGCCTGCGAGCTCGGCGTCGCGGTCGCGAACGCGGTCCCCTCCCTCAAGGAGGCGGCCGACGTCGTCCTCGGGGAGGCCGGGAGCGGAGGGCTCTCGCGCTTCCTCCTCGGGCCCGCGGTCCTGAGCGACGAGACGCCCGAGCCGAGGCGATTCCAGGCGTTCGTCGGAACGTTCGAGGACGGTTCCCCCGCGAAGGTCCCGGCCTCGGGCGTGAACGTCCTCGTCACGGGCGGGACGATGTCGGGAAAATCGCACCTGGCGGGGCTTCTCGCCGAGCGCCTCCTCTGGCTCGGATACTCGCTCTGCGTCCTCGACCCGGAGGGCGACCACGTCTCCCTCGGGAGGATGCGCGGCGTCCTCACGGTGGGGGGCAACGAGCCCCTCGTGGCGCCAGAGCAGCTCCCGCGGCTCATCGAGCACCGCTTCGGGAGCATCGTCGTGGACCTCTCGTTCCTCGACCCGCACGAGAAGATGGCCTATTGCCGGGCCGCGCTCGAAGAGCTCTCGGCGCTCTGGAACGACACCGGCCTGCCCCACTGGCTCTTCGTCGACGAGGCCCAGGTCGCGCTCAACCTGGCGCACGAGCCGGTGGAGGGGTTCGACCCGCGGCGGCCCGGGACCTGCCTCGCGACCTGGCTTCCCGAGCACCTCCCGGCGGAGGTCCTCGGAAGCCTCGACGTCGTCCTCGACCTCGGGGTCGAGGAGGCCACGGACCTCCCGCCCTGGGCCGCCGCCGGCGGAAAGCGGCCCGGCCCCGGGCAGGCGCTCCTCTCGCGCAAGGGAGGCGCCGGCCCGCGCCTCTTCACGCTCGCGAGAAGGGTGAGTCCCCACGCGCGGCACCTCCACAAGTACACCGGCACGCCGCTCCCGCCGCAGCTGCACTTCCACTTCCGGGCGGGGGCGGAGGAGACGGGCCGCTCCGCGTCGAACGTCGAGGAGTTCCACCGCGAGATCCGGCGGGCGGAGGGGCGCGTCGTGCGGCACCACGCCCTCCACGGCGACCTCTCCCGCTGGATCGCCGAGGTCCTCCGGGACGCCGTCCTCGCGGAGACTGTCCGGAAGTCCGAGCGGGCGCTCCGCAACCGGGCCTCCGCTTATGAGATCGAATCGCTCCGGACCGAGGTCCTCGCCGCGATCCAGAACCGCTACCAGGGCTAGGAATCGCTCCGGGCGCGGCTAAACTCGCGGTCATGATCGACGCACGCGCACGCCGCGACCTGATCTCGCAGTGGGCCTTCGACTCCCGTCCCGTCCTCGGCCGTTTCCACCTCTGGCTCGAAGACGTCGAGGAGCGCCGGATCGCCGGCGAGCCCTCGCAGGAGCTCTCGTTCGTCGGGAGGGGCGTCGAGAAGTGCCTCATCATGACGGCCGCCGTCACGGCCCTCGGCACGCGCCTCTTCGGGCGCTGGGGAGAAGGAAAGGGTCTCGACGCGGTGTCCATGAACCGCGTGAAGAAGGACGCCGACGCCACCTCGGCGTACGCGATGAGCGAGGGGCTCTGGTACCTGACGCGCTCCCTCCCGGAGAACCACGCGATCATGGTGAGCCTCGGCGAGGGCCTCATGCCGAAGGGGGGGGAGACGCCCGACATGGGGTCGAACCCGCTCCTCGGGTTCGGCCGCGTCTACGCCCGGCCGTCCGTCGCCAGGTGGCTCGACCAGCGCGTCCACCGGTTCATCAACGACCCCTCGTACGACTGGAAGGCGTTCTGGACCGAGCTCGTCGCGTCGCGGATCACGGTCTGGGGCGCGGCCATCGACACGCTCGAGAACACCTCCCGCTTCGCGAAGGGCGCCCCGACGGGGCCGACCACCGTCCTCCACCTCTTCGACCAGCCCGTCCGGGTCGCCCGTCCCTACGAGGGGTACACGGGAGCCATGACGCTCCCGAAGGAGGTCTACGAGACGGCGGCGGAGGCCTCCGTCCTCCTCGACTTCCTCGCCCCCCGCGAGCTCGTGATGCAGGCGATCAGGAAGACGTACCCGGGCATCGAGCCGAGGGACGTCCACGTCTGGACGCTCGGGGGCCCGACCCGCGTCCCGCGCATCGGGAAGCTCTGGGACGAGTGGAAGGCGATCGGCGCGCACCTCGTGGAGGACGGCTGGGTCCTCCCGAGCGGTCTGGGCGCCTTCACCGACTCCGGGACGTACGCGCCGACCTACCGGGTCGGGACCTTCGCCGGACCCGACGGGAGGACGCAGCTCTTCCTGACCGACGGCTACGCCGCGTCGGCCGAGGCGCTCCAGGCGGCGAGCCTCGACCCGATCCTCGGGAACAAGACCTCGATGTGCCTCCTCACGTCGAGGTTCGAGGTCTCCTACGAGAAGGAGCGGCTTCTCCTCTACCTCGACCCCGCCGCCCCCGACTTTCCGCAGCGCCTCGCTGAGATCCTCGGCCGGGAGGTCACCCCGAAGGACTGCATCGGGTACGCCTCGATCCTCGATAACGCCCGCGAGGCGGGGATGCCCCTGGGGAAGAAGTCGATCACGGCGGACGACTTCTTCCAGAAGAAGGAGTGGCACGTCCTCTCGCTCATGGGGAGCATGCTGCCCGAGCCGTACACCGGGCTCCCCGGCGTCGAGCAGGTGAGCCAGGGGGTCTACAGGGTCACGACCCGCGCCTCCTCGGAGCGCGGGATCATCGACGTGACGCTCACGCTCCGCCTCATGGAGTCGTTCGACCAGACGCGCCTCATCTTCTCTCCGCTCCTCGACCGCTTCTACCGGGGCCAGGACTGGAAGACGCGGCCGGTGAAGGTCTCCGACTCGGGGCGCATCCGCAACGAGCTCCAGACGCTCGCCTCCGAGGCGCTCGAGTACTTCGGCGAGAACGGCATCCGGATCCACTTCGACCGGATCGACGACGCCGTCCTCTCGCCCGACAAGAAGGCCCTCATCCGGGAGGTCCTCACCTGGTACTGCGAGCACCACCCGATCTGGTTCAACTGGCTCGAGATGGTCTGAGGGCGGGAGCGGCGTGGCGCTGATCCCGGTCGAGCTTCCCTGGACGAAGACGGAGGTCCTCGAGGGGACCATCGTCGGCGAGCTGTTCGACGCCGGGCCCACGGAGGGCCTCGACATCGTCGCCGCGTGCGTGAACCGCCGCGTCGTCGCTCTCGACTTCCCGATCGAGTCCCCGAGCCACGTCGAGCCGGTCGTCTCGTCGTCCCGCGAAGGGGAGGAGGTCGTCCGCCGGACGGCGACCCTTCTCCTCCACGGCGTCGCGAAGAGGCTGTTCCCCCTCGCGCGCCTGCACGTCGGGCAGAGCCTCCGGGGCGGCTACCACTACGGCGTGTCGGGGGAGCACCCGCCGCTCGAGGAGATGGCCGCGGCCCTCGACGAGGCGTTCCACGCCGAGGCCGACGCCGGGCGCCAGGTCGTGCGGCAGGAAGTCTCCATCGACGCCGCCCTCCACCTCTTCGAGCAGGAGGGGGAGACGCTCAAGGTGCGGCTCCTCCGCGTCTGGCCGTCGCACCGCGTCCCTCTCGTCTCCTGTCTCGGGTTCGACGACATCCGGCACGGCCCCTACGCCCTCTCCGCCCGCAGCTGCCGGAGCTTCCACGTCGAGCCTTACGGACAGGGGCTCCTCCTCGTCTTCGACGGCGAGGTCGAGTGCGCCGCGTCGGCCCCGAGGGGAGGGACCGTCCTCTTCAGGGCCTACACCGAGACGGAGCGCTGGAACGAGCTCATCGGCGTCGGGACCGTCCCCGACCTGAACGACCTCTGCCTCGGAGACCGGATCAAGCACGTCATCCAGATCGCCGAGGGGCAGCACGAGAAGAAGATCGCCGAGCTGGCCGACCGCATCGCGGCGCGGCGTGACGAGCTCCGCGTCGTCTGCATCGCGGGCCCCTCCTCCTCGGGCAAGACGACGTTCGTGAAGCGGCTCTCCATCCAGCTCGAGGTCAACGGGCTCGCCCCCCGGACCCTCTCGCTCGACGACTACTACGTCGACCGCGAGAAGACCCCGCTCGACGAGGACGGGGACTATGACTTCGAGGCCCTCGAGGCGATCGACCTCCCGCTCTTCCTCCCCCAGCTGAAAGAGCTCGTGGAGGGGCGTGAGGTCCTCACGCCGGTCTACGAGTTCCGGGTCGGGCAGAGGAAGCCCGAGGCCGACTGGCGGCCCCGGCGGCTCGCGAGGAACGAGATCCTCCTCATCGAGGGGATCCACGCCCTGAACCCCCGCCTCACCGAGAGCGTCGCGGAGAGCCAGAAGTTCCGGATCTTCATCAACGCCCTGACGCAGCTCTGCATCGACGACCACAACCGGATCCGGACGAGCGACGCGCGCCTCCTCCGGAGGATCGTCCGCGACCGGAAGTACCGGAACTACTCGGCGGAGACGACGATCCTCAGGTGGCCCAAGGTGAGGGCGGGGGAGGAGAAGCACATCTTCCCGTTCCAGGAGCGCTGCGACGCGATGTTCAACTCGGCCCTCGCCTACGAGACGGCCGTCCTGAAGAGCTTCGCGTACCGCT
Source organism: uncultured Holophagales bacterium (assembly GCA_937864895.1). GTDB lineage: Bacteria > Acidobacteriota > Thermoanaerobaculia > UBA5066 > UBA5066 > UBA5066. The sequence continues at coordinate 4,550 of CALMDF010000141.1, forward strand.
ACCTCCTCGAGATCGCGCCCGGCTCGCCGGCGCAGGCGAAGGGGTACCAGCTCCGGCGCTTCCTCGAGCTGTTCGTCCCCGTCTGGCCCGACAGCGTCCCGGCGACGAGCATCCTGCGCGAGTTCATCGGCGGGAGCGGCTTCTCCTACAAGTAGGGCTCGCGGGAAGGCGGGCGGTCGGCGGGCCGGGCGCGAGAGAAAACGGGGCGCGTGAAAACGCGCCCCGTCGTGTTTCCTTCCCGCCGCGGCCGGACGGCGAGGGTGCCTAGAAGAAGAGCTTGCCGCCCCAGGCCACCACCAGGCCGGAGAAGACGACCGAGACCATCGTCATGAGCTTGATGAGGATGTTCAGGG
>CALMDF010000142.1 GCA_937864895.1 uncultured Holophagales bacterium
GGAGGCTTATCGTTCGACGAGGGGGCAACGACGCTCCACGGCTTCGACCCGGGCGACCAGCTCGCCGCCCTCGCGGAGGCCCTCGGGATCCGCCCCGGCACGGACCTCGTCCTCGAGCAGATGGACGGGGTCGACGTCCGCCTCCCGGGCGTCTCCTTCCTCCACGGCCGGGACACCTCCGGGGAGGAGTGCCCGGCCGCCCGGCTCTTCCCGGGCTCCTCCCCGTTCTTCCGTCGCCTTCGCAGGGACGCGGCTCTCCTCTGGGAGACGAGCCGGAGCTGGCCGGTCCTGCCTCTCCTCTCCCCCCGCGACGCCGTCCGCGACCTGCGGCTCCTCTCGCCGCGCCTCCTCCCCCTCCTCCCGTCGTTCCGGAAGACCGTCGCCGACGTCTTCTCCTCGGAGCGCGCGCCGGCGGACCCCGCCCTCGGCGCCTTCCTCGACCTGGCGCTCCTCATCAGCGTCCAGTCCCCCGCCCGGGACGCGCCCTGGTGGACCGGCGCCCTCGGCATCGACCTCTTCCGGCGGGGCGTCTCGCGCGCCCGGGGCGGGATGCGCGCGTTCGTCGAGGCCCTCGCCGCGGCCGTCACGCGCGCGGGCGGCGAGATCCGCACCCGCACCCTCGTCACGCGGATCGGGCCGTCGTCTCGCGGCTGGGTCGTGAGGACGGCCGCGGGCGAGGAGATCGTCGCCCGCTCGGTGCTCCCGAACCTCCCGGTGAAGGACGTCGCCCGCCTCCTCGAGCCGGCGGGCCCCCTCCACGCCGCCGCCGCTCGCGAGAGCTCCCGGCTCGGCGACGGCTGGGGCGCCTTCGTCCTCAACCTCGGCCTCTCGCGCGTCCTGAACGACGACCCGCGACGCCTCCACCGCCTCATCGCCTCGCGGCTCGACGGCCGCCCCGGCGACCGGACCTCGCTCTTCCTCTCCTTCTCCCCTCCCGGCGACCCCGTCGCCCCCCCGGGGGGACAGACGCTCACGGTCTCGACGCACGTCGAAGCCGGCGAGTGGGAGGGACTCGCGCGCGAGGCCTACCTCCGGAAGAAGGAGGAGACGCGCGTCCTCCTCCGCGAGGCGCTCGAGAGGGAGGTCCCGGGGCTGGCCTCCGCGGTCGCATACGAGGACGCGGGGACGCCGCGCACGTTCCGGCGCTACACCCGGAGGAGCGGAGGGAGCGTCGGAGGGCTCCGGACGACCCGGGACAACTTCGCCCTCCGGGCCCTCGACCCGACGCTCGGGGCCGCGGGGCTCCACGTCGTCGGCGACACGGCCTTCCCCGGGCAGGGGACGCTCGCCGTCGCGATGTCGGCGGCGATCGCGGCGGAGCGGCTCGGCGCCGTGAGGCTCGGGCGGGACGGGAGGGTGCGGCTCGTTCAGGGGGGAACGCGGTAGGCTCGCGGGCGTGTACGCGCACCCCGTCTTCTGCACGCAGTGCGGCCAGCGGCTCGAGGAGCGCCACGTCGGGATCCACCACGAGAAGACCGTCCCCGTCTGCCCGTCGTGCGGCGCCGTCCACTGGATCGACCCGAAGGTCGCCGCGGGGTGCCTCATCCTGCGCGACGGGAAGGTCCTCCTCGTGAAGCGCGGGATCGAGCCGGGCTTCGGGAAGTGGGTCTTCCCGGGCGGGCACGTCGACCGGGGGGAGACGCTCGAGGCGGCCGCGCTGCGCGAGACGCGCGAGGAGTGCGGCGCGCTCGCGGCGATCGACGGTCTCGTCGGCGTCTACTCCTACCCGGGACGCCCCGTCATCGTCGCCGTCTACCGCGCGACGCTCCTTCCCGGGAGCCCCGAGCCCTTCCCCGCCGACGAGACCCTCGAGGTGGGCTGGTTCGCGCCGGAAGAGATCGACGCGCTCGAGCTGGCCTTCCGCTCCAGCGCCGACGCCCTCACGGCTCTTCTCGGCCGGCGCTACGCCGCTCCGGGCGGCGCCCCCTGACGAGGGCCCCTAACCGAGGCGGATGAGGACGCCGGGGGCGGCGAAGCCGACGGCGACCGCCGCGTCGTTTCCCGCCACGACGTAGAGCGTCGCCGAAGGGTCGGTCACGAGGGCGACCTGTCCGGCCCACACGTCGCGCCCCTCGTCGCCGTCCACGAGCGTCAGCTTTCCGGTGAAGACCGCGACGCTCCGGAGCCCGACGACCGCCCAGCGGGCCCCGGGGGGCGGGCCGAGGCGGACGACGGCGCGCCCGGGGGTCTCGGCGAGGAGCCGCGCGCCCGAGATCCCGGTGACGCCGCGCCCGGCGAGCGCGTCGCTGGCGAGGACGAGAGGAGCGGTCCCCACCTCCGCGGCGACGCCGTCGAGGAGCGCCGCCGTTCCGTCCGGCAGGGGAACGCGGCCGTCCGCCGTCACGACGACGTCGCCCCGCGAGGCGCCCGAGAGAGCGATCGCCGCCCACGAGAGGTTCGGGTCCGGCGAAGGGTCCGGGAGCGGGCCGAGGCGCGACGAGGCGGGCCGGGTCGCGCTCCGGGCCATGCCCGCGAGGCCGTCCGCCGGGTGGACCGACACGCCGGGCCGGTTCGCCGTCGGCGGGGGCGGGGGCTCCGGACCGAGGCGCTCGTCCGGCGCCTCCTTCTCCGGCGGGGCGGGCGCTTCCCGCCGCCCGAAGAGCCATTTCAGCATCGCCGGAGTCTAAGCCGGCCTCGCCGGGAACCGGCCGTCCCCTCGCCCGGCCGGCCGGGACGGCACGGTTTTGGCTAGAATGACCCGTTGGTGGCGCCGCCCACCACCGGAGGCAGACATGAACCACAAGAGAACCCTCTCGGCCGGACTGATCGCGATCTCGATCGCGGTCGGCGGGCTGGCCCTCGCGGGCGCCCAGGCCCGGATCGTGGGGAAGGTCACGGACGGGAAGGGCATGCCCATCCAGGACGCGACGGTCACGATCACCACCTCGACCCTCGGGAGCTTCAAGGTCGTCCTGACGACCGACAAGGACGGGAAGTGGGGGACGATCCTGAACGACTCCACCTTCACGTACGACTACCTCTTCGAGAAGAAGGGGTACATCTCGATGAAGAGGGAGAAGTTCAAGGTCCCGATCAACTCGACCGGCGAGCTCGACATCCAGCTCCTGACCCAGGACCAGGCCGTCGAGAAGGGGGTCGTCAAGGAGGTCGTCGACCCCTACACCCTCGCCTTCAACACCGCGGTCGAGAAGCTCCAGGCCGGCGAGCTCGACGCCGCCCTCGAGATGGCTCACAAGGCGATCGAGCTCGGCCCCCAGAAGGCCGGCGCCTACGACATGGCGGCAAAGGTCGCCATGGCCAAGAAGGACTGGGACCACGTCATCGAGTACGGCGAGAAGGCCCTCTCCATGGAAGCCGACAACGCCACGCTCTACGCTCCCCTGATGGAGGCCTACAAGGAGAAGGGGAACAAGGAGAAGGCCGCGGAGTACGAGAAGAAGTTCATCGCGGCCAACCCCGACAAGCCCGAGATCCTCTACAACCAGGCGGTGGACCTCTACAACAAGGGGAACTTCAAGGGAGCCGAGCCGATCCTCCGGAAGATCCTCGAGACCTCGCCGGACTACGCCAACGCCCACTTCCTCCTCGGCATGGCGTGCGTCAACCTCAACAAGATCCCCGACATGAACAAGCACCTCGCCGAGTACATCCGTCTCGACCCGAAGGGAAAGGAAGTCGCCACGGCGAAGGAGATGATCGAGGCCTTCAAGTGACACGGGGCGGCGGCGCGGGGGAGCGCGCGTGACGGCTCCCCCGCTCGCCATCGGCGTCGCCGGCGGGACCGGCTCGGGCAAGACCACCGTCGCGAACGCCATCCGGAACCGCGTGGGGGAGGACCGGATCGCGATCCTCTCCCACGACTGGTACTACCGCGACTGGGTCGACCTGCCGAAGGACGTCCTCGACCACAAGAACTTCGACCACCCCGACTCGCTCGAGACGGACCTCCTCGTGAGGCACCTGAAGGCCCTGAAGGGCGGCGCCACGGTCGAGGTCCCGGTCTACGACTTCCGGACCCACCGCCGCGCCCCCGAGACCCGCCGGATCGAGCCGCGGAAGGTCGTCCTCGTCGACGGGATCCTCATCTACGCCGAGCCCGACCTGAGGAAGCTCTTCGACGTGAAGATCTTCGTCGACACGGACGCCGACATCCGCCTCATCCGACGAATCCGCCGCGACATCGCCGAGCGGGGACGGACGCTCGAGAGCGTCGTGGCCCAGTACGAGTCGACGGTCCGCCCGATGCACCTCGAGTTCGTCGAGCCGTCCAAGCGCTACGCCGACCTCATCATTCCCGAGGGGGGCGAGAACGCCGTCGCCCTCGAGTTCCTCTTCGCGCGTCTCGAGAAGATCCTCGGCTGACCCCGGGGCCGGCCGTGGCCCGATAATCCGGGTGCACTTTTCCCCGCCGCGGGCGGAGGAGGCAGCCATGCCGATCGTCGTTCGTTTCTCCTCGGGCTCCCTCTCGGAACGCGAGTTCTCCTTCCCGGCGGAGTACGTGAGGGTCGGAGACGCCGAGGGGGTCGACCTCAGGATCGACCCGGCCCAGCCGGGCGACGGCGGGGCTCGCGGCCGGGTCATCGAGATCTCCGTCGAGGGAAGCGGGCTCCGCGTCCGCTCCGCCGGAAACCGGGAGCTCTCGGCCCAGGGCGAGGCCCCTCTCGACCACCTCGTCGCCGACGGGGGCGAGGTCCGCTTCGGGGCCTGGGGGCCGGTTTTCACCGTCAGGCGCCTCTCCGGGGAGTCCTCCCGGACCGCGCCCATCCCCGTCTTCGACGAGAGCGCCACCCGGCGCTCCGACGACACCGCCGCCCGAAAGCGCCACGACGAGAGCGCCTCCCGAAGGAAGAGCGTCCTGACCGCCTCCGGCGAGAAGCCGGTCGGACCGAAGACGGTCATGGTCATGATCCAGGACGCCCTCTCGAAGGCCCGCGAGCAGG
>CALMDF010000143.1 GCA_937864895.1 uncultured Holophagales bacterium
TGAACGTCGTCGTCGGGAAGCGCTACTTCGTCGAGATCGACGGGTCGAACGTGACCCCCGAGTTCGTCCGCCAGGTCTGGGGCTCCGTCGACCGGGCGAAGCTGGCCGGGCTCAAGTGAGAGGCCGCCGATGAACGTCGGAATTCCGAAGGAGTGCCGCCCCGACGAGTTCCGGGTCGGCGTCTCGCCCGTGGGCGTGAGGCTCCTGAAGGGGGCCGGGCACGCCTGCTTCGTGGAGTCCGGGGCCGGGGACGGCTCGGGCTTTCCCGACGAGCAGTACCGCCAGGCGGGGGCGTCGATCGTCCACTCCGCCGAGGAGGCGTGGCGCCGGGCCGACCTCGTCCTGAAGGTGAGCCGCCCTACCTTGCGGGAGCTCGACTGGCTCCAGCCGGAGAAGGCGCTCATGGGGTACCTCTACCTGGCGGCGGCCCACCCCGGGAAGGTCGAGGTCCTGCTCGAGAAGAAGATCTCGGCCATCGCCTACGAGCAGATCCAGCTCGCCGACGGCTCTCTCCCGGTTCTCAAGCCGCTCAGCCAGATCGGCGGACGGATGGCGGCGCAGGTCGCGGCGCGCCTCCTGCAGAACGATGCCGGCGGTCACGGCAAGCTGATCGGAGGCGTCGCCGGCGTGCCGCCGAGCGAGGTCGTCGTCGTCGGAGCGGGCGTCGCGGGCGAGGCCGCGGCCCGGGCGTTCCTCGGCATGGGGGCGCACGTGACCGTCCTCGACCGGGACCTATCGCGGCTCCAGTGGCTCGACGAGTTCCTTTCCGGGAAGCTGACGACCGTCGTCGCGCACCCGTTCCACGTCGCGCGTGCGACCGAGTACGCCGACGTCGTCGTGGGGGCCGTCATGGTCCCGGGCGAGCGCTCGCCCCTCGTCATCACGCGGGCGATGCTCCGCAGGATGAAGCCGGGTGCGCTCTTCATCGACCTTTCCATCGACCAGGGCGGGTGCGCGGAGACGTCGCGCCCGACGACCCACGAGGCGCCGACCTACGTCGAGGACGGCGTCGTCCACTGCTGCATCCCGAACCTCGGCGGCGTCGTCGCGCGAACCTCGACGCACGCCTTCCTCAATGCCGCCGCGCCGTGGATCGAGCGCGTCGTCGTCCAGGGCGTGGAGGCGGCCGCCGCGGCGGACCCGGCCCTCGCCCACGGAGTCGTCACCCACGCGGGCGAGCTCCGGAACTTCCGGCGGGTCTCCTACACCCGGCCGGCCGAATGAGACAGGAAGCGAACCGACCAAGATGAGCTGGCTCCACAACTACCACAACCGTATCGTGAGCGCGGAGGAGGCCCTCCTCTCGGTCAAGTCGGGCGACCGCGTCTACCTCACCGGCAACTGCGCGGTCCCCCAGGTGCTGATGAAGGCTCTGATCGAGCGCGCCCCGTCGCTGACCGACGTCGAGGTCTGCCACATCCTGACGCTCGGGAAGACGCCCTACGCCGACCCGGCGTTCGCCGGGCACATCCGGGTCAACACGCTCTTCATCGGCGAAGGGGTCCGCGCGGCCGTCAACGAGGGACGGGCGGACTTCACCCCGATCCGGCTCTCGGAGGTCCCGCAGCTCTTCACGGAGGGCATCCTCCCCATCGACGTCGCCTTCATCCACGTGACGCCCCCCGACGAGCACGGCTTCTGCTCCTACGGCGTCGAGATCTCGACGAACCGTTCCGCGGCGCAGTCGGCGAAGATCGTCATCGCCGAGCTGAATCCCCAGATGCCGCGCACTCTCGGCGACGCCTTCATCCACATAAGCCGGATCCACAAGATCGTCCCTGTCGACTACCCGATCTTCACGATGACGATGGGAACGCCGTCCGAGCTCTCGATGCAGATCGGCAAGCACGTCGCGGACCTGATCGAGGACGGTTCGACGATGCAGATGGGGATCGGTGCGATCCCGGACGGCGTCCTCTACTACCTGAAGGACAAGAAGGACCTCGGCATCCACACGGAGATGTTCTCGGACGGCGTCGTCGGCCTCTACGAGAAGGGCGTCGTCACCGGCGAGAAGAAGACGATCCACCGCGGGAAGATGGTGGCGAGCTTCCTCATCGGCACGAAGAAGCTGTACGACTTCGTCGACAACAACCCCGTCGTCGAGATGCGCCCGAGCGAGTACACGAACGACCCCTACATCGTCCGGCAGAACGACAAGATGGTCGCCATCAACTCCGCGATCGAGGTCGACCTGACGGGGCAGGTCTGCGCCGACTCGATCGGCTCCCGCCTCTCCTCGGGAGTCGGCGGGCAGCTCGACTTCATCCGGGGCGCGGCCCGCTCGCGGGGCGGAAAACCGATCATCGGCCTCCCGTCGAGCGGGAGCGGCAGGGACGGAGCGCGCTTCTCGCGGATCGTCTCGATGCTCAAGCCGGGAGCCGGCGTCGTGACGCCCCGCTACGACGTCCACTACGTCGCGACCGAGTACGGCGTGGCGAACCTCTACGGCAAGACGATCCGTCAGCGCGCCAAGGCGCTCATCGACGTGGCGCACCCCGACTTCCGCGCGGAGCTCGAGCGGAAGGCCATCGAGCTTCGGTACCTCTGACGCCGCCCCTCGCCGCAGCGAGCGAAGGCCGCCCGGCTCACGCCGGGCGGCCTTCGGTCCTCAGGGGCGTCCGTTCCGCACGTCGGACCGGATCCGGCCGTCGACCATCGTGAGGACCCGGTCGCACCGGGCCGCGATCCGCTCGTCGTGCGTCACGACGAGGAACGCGGTCCGGTGGAGGGCCGAGACGCGGCGCAGGAGCTCGAAGACCTGCGCGCCCGACTCGGTGTCGAGGTTGCCGGTCGGCTCGTCGGCGAGGACGAGGGGAGGCTCGAGGACGAGGGCGCGGGCCACGGCGACGCGCTGCTGCTGGCCGCCCGAGAGCTTCGTCGCCCGGTAGGAGGCGCGGTCGGCGAGGCCGATCTCCTCGAGGAGGGACAGGGCCCTCTCCCTCATCCCCTTCTCCTCGCGGCCTCGCGCCGCCAGCATCGGCATCATCACGTTCTCGAGGGCGGTGAACTCCGGCAGCAGGTGGTGGAACTGAAAGACGAACCCGAGCGTCCGGCCCCTCACGGCGCTCCGCTCGTCGTCCGTCAGGGGCGTCGTGTCCCGGCCCGCGAGGACGATCCGGCCGGAGGTGGGGCGGTCGAGGAGGCCGAGGAGGTTCAGGAGCGTGCTCTTGCCCGAGCCGGACGGTCCGACGAGGGCGGTGAACTCGGCCGGCAGCACCTCGAGGTCGATCCCGTGGAGGACCTCGGTGACGATCTCCGTGCCGAAGGACTTCGTCAACCCGTCGAGGACGACGAGCGGCTCAGCCATAGCGGATCACGTCCGCCGGGTCGAGGGAGGCCGCCCGCTCGGCCGGCGCGACGGCGGCGAGGAGGCCCGTGAGGGTCGCGACGGCCGCGGCCCCGAGGAAGAGGACGGGCGAGAGGTTCACGGGGAAGGTCGGAGAGCCGTCGGGATTCGTCGCGAGCGAGGCGAAGAAGTACGAAAGGGCCGCGCCGATGCCGGAGCCGAGAATCGAGCCCGCCAGCCCGAGGACCGCCCCCTGGACGAGGAAGATCCTGACGACCTGGATCGTCCGGGTCCCCATCGCCTTGAGGATCCCGATCTCCCGGGACTTCTGGACGACGGAGACGACGAGGACGCTCGCGATCCCGAGCGCGACCGCCACGACGACGAAGAACTGGATCATCCAGCTGGACGCGCTCTGGGACCTGAGGCCGACGAGGAGCTGCCGGTTCAGCTTCATCCAGCTGTCGGCCTGCAGGCCAGTCCTCGCGGCGATCTCCCCGGCCGCCCGTTCCGCGTCGAAGATCTTCTCCACCTTCAGCTCGATCGTGGAGATTCCGCCGGAGAGGTCGAGGAGCGTCTGGGCGGAACGCAGGGAGACGAAGACCCAACGCTCGTTCAGGTCCTTGTTCCCGACGTCGAAGATCCCGGCGACGAGGAAGACGTCCGAACGGCCGGCGGGGGTCTCGAGACGGAACTTGTCCCCCACGGAGACGCCGAGGTCCGAGGCGAGCTCGACGCCGAGGACGGCGTTCGTGGCGTCGACTCGGAACTCTCCGGCCGTCAGGCGGGGAGCCATGTCGATGATGTTCCGGAAGCTCGCCGGCTCGACGCCCCGGAGGGCGACGGAGCGGTTCGCGAGGCCCCGGAGCGCGAAGGCCGCGCCCGCCACGGTGGGAGCGGCGGCCCGGACGCCGGGGAGGCTCCGGACGAGGTCGAGCGTCTGGGCCCAGCCGACGATGGACCGGAGTCGCTGCGCCGGCCTCTCGAGACGTGGAGCGACGGCGAGCCCGGGCGAGCTCTCGGACACGGGCCGGACGACGTCCTCGGGCGCGCGGACGACGACGTGCGCCTGCGTGCCGAGGGTCCGCTCGATGAGGGAATCCTGGAGGCCGCCGATGAGGGCCGAGAGGAAGACGATGACGCCGACGCCGACGCCGATCCCGGAGAGGATCAGGAGAGTCTGGATGCGCCCCTCCCGCAGGAAGCGAAGCGCGACGAGGACCTCGAACGGCATGTCAGCGGTCCGGGGGAAGGACGGCCCGGACCCTCTGCCCGTCCTTCGCCGTGCCCGGCTTGCGGACGACGACGTCCCCTTCGGCCAGCCCCTTCACGACTTCCGCCACGGCGCCGCCGCGCGCGCCGAGAGTGACCGGCGTCCTCACGGCGCGTCTCCCCCGGACGGCGAGGACCCAGGGCTCCGAGGCGGCGTCCCGCACCGCCTCGAGGGGAACGACGAGGGCGCCCGTCCTCTTCCCGACCTCGAGCTCGACGGAAAGCGTCATGTCGGTCTTCAGCTCGGCAGGCGGGTCGGGGACGCGCAGCTTGACGTCGACCGTGCCGCGGGCGACGTCCACGCCCGGGGAGATGGAGATCACCTCCGCGTCGAACGCTCGGGCGGGAAAGGCGTCGGCCGAGGCGCGGGCCTTCTGTCCGGGACGAAGGGACGGGAGGTTCTTCTCGTCGGGCTGCGCGAGGAGCTGCGTCTCGCGGTCGAGAGCCATCGACAGGAGGACCTTCCCGGGCGAAACGACGTCCCCCGGCTCGGCCGAGCGAACGAGGATGACGCCGGCCTCGGGAGCGAGGACGCGGAGCTGGGCGAGGCGCGCCTCGGCGAAAGCGACCGCGGCCGCGGCGGCCCGCTCGTCGGCACCGCCGGCGGCGGCCGCCGCCGCGTTCGCCGTCGCGGCCGCGAGGGCGCTCCGGGCGAGGTCGCGTGCTCTCCGCGCGTCGTCCTCCTCGCGCTCGCTCACGAAGCCCTCCGCCCGGAGAGACGCGACACGCGCGAGCTGCCGTTCTTCGATCGCGAGGCCCAGGGCGGCCTGCGTCCTCGCCTCCTCGGCCGACAGGCGGGCCGCCCCGCGGGACCTCTCGAGGCGCGCCCGGGCCTCCGCGAGCGCCGCCGCGGCCTCGCTCTCGTCCAGCCGGGCGAGAACCTGCCCGGCTTTCACCCGGTCTCCCTCCTCGACGAGGACCGCCTCGACCCTGCCGATGACCGGCGAGCCGAGAGAGGCCTTCGAGCGCGCGAGGACCCGGCCGCTGACGACGAGGGTCTCGAGGAGGTCGGTCCGGGAGATCCGGACGGCCTCGACGGCGGGGCCGCGCAGGGCGCGGGCACCGAAGGCGAGGAGGGCGAGGCCGGCCACGGCGGCGGCGGCTCGGGCCGCGCGGGATCGTGGAAGGGAAATGGGCATCCCGGGAAGTGTGGCACGGCGCGGG
>CALMDF010000144.1 GCA_937864895.1 uncultured Holophagales bacterium
GCTCCGAGCTCTTCCCGACGATCGGCGTCCAGGCGACGGGGGAGCGGTACCGGATTCCGGAGAGCCTCGGGGAGAACGGGCAGGCGAGCACCCACTCGTCCTACACCGTCGGCCTCGGCATGGCCTCCTGGGAGCTCGACCTCTTCGGGCGCATCCGGAGCCTGAACGCCCGCTCCCTCGAGCAGTACCTCGCCACCGAGGAGGCCCGGCGGGGCGCGCAGACCTCGCTCGTCGCCGCCGTCGCCGCCACGTGGCTCGACCTCGCGGCGAACGAGGAGAACCTCCGGATCTCGCAGGCGACGCTCGAGGCGCAGCGGGCCTCGTACGACCTGATCCGCCAGAGCCGAGACGCGGGGATCGGCTCCGACCTCGAGCTGAGCCAGGCCCGGAGCCAGGTGGAGGCGGCCCGCGCGGCCGTTGCCTCCTTCACCGGCGCCACAGCGGTCTCGCGCAACGCGCTCGACCTCCTCGCCGGCGCGCCGGTCCCGGCCGACCTCCTCCCGGAGCGCCTCGTCTCCGTGACGGACCCGAAGGGGCTCGAGGCCGGCCTCCCGTCGGACGTCCTCCTCCGCCGGCCCGACATCCTCGCCGCCGAGCACCTCCTCCGCGGCGCGAACGCGAACATCGGAGCGGCCCGCGCGGCGTTCTTCCCGCGGATCTCCCTCACGGCCGGCTTCGGCACCTCGAGCCCCGACCTCGACGGTCTCTTCAAGTCCGGGACGAACGCCTGGAGCTTCGCGGGGCAGATCGTCTCGCCTCTCTTCGCGAGCGGCTCCCTCATCGCGAACCTGAAGGTCTCGAAACTCGACCGCGAGATCGCCGTCGCGACCTACGAGAAGGCGATCCAGACCGCCTTCGCCGAGGTGAACGACGGCCTGACGCTCCGGACGAACCTCGTCGAGCAGAGGGGCGCCCAGGAGGCCCTCGTGACGTCGCTCGAGGACTTCTCCCGCCTCTCGGAAGCCCGCTTCAAGGCGGGCCTCGACGGCTACCTCGGGGTCCTCGTCGCCCAGCAGGCACTCTTCAACGCCCAGCGGGGGGCGGTCGGCGTCCGCCTCGCCGAGCAGGCGAACCTGGTGACCCTCTACAAGGTCCTGGGCGGGGGGGTGTGACCCGCGGGGCCCTCGCCGGCCTCGCCCTTCCGCCTCGCCGCGCGTAAGCTTTCTCCGACCGGGAGGCGCCCCCTCGCCGGTGTCCTCCCGGGCCGCCGCGCGGCCGGCGGAAGGGAGGGCCGAACATGCACACGTCCTGGTGGAAGATCCTCCTCGGCCTCGCGATGGTCGCGAACGGCGTCTGGTTCGCGAGCCAGATCCGTCTCTTCTACGACGCGCCGGCGGCCCTCCGGTTCCACGGGGACCTGCCCTCCGACGTCGACCCCTCCTTCGTCGACCTCAAGGTCGTGGCGTGGGGGCTCGCCGGGCTGGCCTGGGTCGTCGCCGGGGCCGGCCTGATCTCGGGCCGGCGGGAATGGCTCCCGGCGGCGTTCGTCGGCTTCCTCCTCGTCGACGGCCTCTTCGCGGCCGAGCTCTGGCTCTGGGGAGTCACCTACCCGGCCGTCTGGGGGTGGTTCGCCGCCTTCGGGGGCCTCGCGCTCGTCTACGCCGCGGTCTGCCGGCGGGTCTGGAGGTCCACGGCCGGGTTCGCGTGAGGCCGGAGGCTCAGCGCGCGCCCCTGCCGCCGAGGACCGTCGGGATCGTCCGGAGGAGGATCTTGAAGTCGAGGGTGAGCGACCCGTTGTCGGTGTAGGCGAGGTCGAGCTCCATCCACTGGTCGAAGCTCGGGAGGTCGCTCCGCCCGGAGACCTGCCAGAGGCCCGTCAGCCCCGGCTTCATCGAGAGGCGGCGGCGCTGCCACTTCTCGTAGCGGGCGACCTCCTCCGGGAGCGGCGGACGCGGCCCGACGAGCGACATCTCGCCCTTCAGGACGTTCCAGAGCTGGGGGACCTCGTCGAGGGAGAAGCGGCGGAGGAAGCGGCCGAAGGCCGTGACGCGCGGGTCGCGCGCCGACTTGAACACCGGCCCCTCGTGCTCGTTGAGGTGCGCGACGTCGTGGAGCATCCCCTCGGCCCCGTCCACCATCGTCCGGAGCTTGTAGAAGGTGAAGAGGCGCCCGTTCAGGCCGCAGCGGACCTGCCGGAAGAGGACGGGGCCGTTCGACGTGGCCTTGATGAGGAGCGCGAGGACGGCCGCGACGGGGAGGCAGACGAGGCCGAGGGTCGTCGCGAGGGTCACGTCGAGGACCCGCTTCGCCAGGAGGCTGCCCGTCTCGGCGGGCGTCGTCGAGAACGTCAGGAGGGGCGTC
>CALMDF010000145.1 GCA_937864895.1 uncultured Holophagales bacterium
TGTCGGCGTAGTAGTGGAACTCGTCCATGACGACGTACGGCGCGTCGAGCTCTTCCCCGAGGCGCAACGCCATGTTCGAGAGGACCTCCGCCGTGCAGCAGACGACGAGCCCTTCCGGGTTGATGCTCGCGTCCCCCGTCCGCATCCCGACGTTCTCCGGCCCGAGCTCGTTGCAGAGGGCGAAGAACTTCTCGCTCGCGAGGGCCTTGATCGGGCTCGTGTAGAACGAGACCCGCCCCTCGCAGAGGGCCTTGAAGTGGAGACCGAGGGCGACGAGCGACTTTCCCGACCCGGTCGGCGTCCCGAGGATGACGTGCCTGCCCGCCATGATCTCGAGGAGCGCCTCCTCCTGGGCCGGGTAGAGGGTCAGACCCGTGTCGGCGACCCAGTCGAGGAAGAGGCCGAGGATCTCGTCGGGATCGTGCGTCCCGCCCGGCGGGACCCGGTCCGCGAGGGGAGTGACGTCCCGCGTCTCCTCGGGGGGGGCTTCGGCGTTCGCCATGACGTGCAGCTCCGGAGTTTCGCACTACGGGGCCCCGGATTCGCCCGCGGACCGTCCTCTATACTTTCCCGACATGCTTCGAGCGAGGCGCAACCCTGTCCCGCACGGCGGCGGCGGAGCCGCGTCCTGAGGGCGCGGACCCTTCTCGTCACGGGTTCGTCCGGCCTCATCGGGTCCGAGGTCGTCCGCCATTTCCACCGGGCCGGGTACCGGGTCGAGGGGGTCGACAACAACCAGCGCGCAGCCTTCTTCGGTCCGCAGGGCGACACGCGCTGGGTCCAGCGGCAGCTCGTCGCGGAGCTGCCCGGGTTCCGCCACAACGAGCTGGACGTCCGCGACCGCCGCGGGCTCGCCGGGCTCGTGAAGGCCCTCCGCCCCGACGCCATCGTCCACGCCGCGGCCCAGCCCTCGCACGACCTCGCGGCGACGATCCCTTTCGACGACTTCGAGACGAACGCCGTCGGCACCCTGAACCTCCTCGAGGCGGCGAGGCTCTCCTGCCCCGAGTCCCCGTTCGTCTTCATGTCGACGAACAAGGTCTACGGGGACCGGCCCAACACGATCGCCCTCGTCGAGAAGGAGACGCGCTGGGACTACGCCGACCCGGCGTTCGCCGGGGGCATCCCGGAGACCCTCTCCATCGACCAGTCGAAGCACTCCCTCTTCGGCGTGTCGAAGGTCGCGGCCGACGTCGCGGTCCAGGAGTACGGCCGCTACTTCGGGATGCCGACGTGCTGCCTGCGCGGCGGCTGTCTCACCGGTCCCGCCCACGCGGGCGTCGAGCTGCACGGCTTCCTCTCGTACCTCGTCCGCTGCAACCTCGAGGGGCGGCCGTACCGCGTCTACGGCTACCTGGGCAAGCAGGTCCGGGACAACATCCACGCCGAGGACGTGGCCCGCTTCATCGCCGCGTTTCTCGAGTCGCCCCGCGCCGGCGAGGTCTACAACATCGGCGGCGGGAAGGCGAACTCGTGCTCGATCCTCGAGGCGTTCGCGCTCGTCGAGGGGATCACCGGCCGGCCGCAGAACTCGAGCTACGTCGACGCGAACCGCGTCGGCGACCACGTCTGCTACTACAGCGACCTCGCCAGGGCCCGCTCCCACTTCCCGGGCTGGGACGTCTCCGTGACCCTCCCGGAGATCCTCTCCGACCTCGTCGCCGGGTGGACGAAACGGGGCGTGGCGTGACCCCTCCCCGGGAGGCCGTCCCGTGAGGGTCCTCGTCACGGGGGTCTGCGGCTTCGTCGGCAGCACGATCGCCACGGAGCTCGCCGGGCGGGGCGGCGCGGACTCGGTCTTCGGCGTCGACAACCTCTCCCGTCCCGGGAGCGAGGTGAACCGCGCGGCCCTCCCGCGGGCGGGGGTCCGGGTCTTCCACGGCGACCTGCGCTGCGCCTCCGACGTCGACGACCTCCCGCCCGCGGACGTCGTCGTCGCCGCGGCCGCGGTGGCCACGGTCCTCGCCGGCACGGCCGGGCACGGCTCGCCGCGCCAGCTCTTCGAGTCCAACCTCCTCGGCACGCTGAACGTCCTCGAGTACTGCCGCCGCCACCGCGCCACGCTCGTCCTCCTCAGCTCGAGCCGCGTCTACGCGATCGAGGAGCTGGCCGGCCTCCCGGTCGAGGCCGGAGCCTCCCGCTTCCGCCTCCGCGAGGGCGCCACGGCGCCCGGCCTGTCCGTCCACGGTCTCACCGAGGCGTTCCCCACCCGGCCCCCGCTCTCCCCCTACGGCGCCTCGAAGCTCGCCTCCGAGATCCTCGCGCTCGAGTACGGGGAGACGTTCGGGGTCCCGGTCAGGGTCAACCGCTGCGGCCTCCTCGCGGGCGCGGGGCAGTTCGGGAGGCCCGACCAGGGGATCGTCGCGTTCTGGATTCACGCCTGGGCGCAGGGGCACCCGCTCACCTACACGGGCCTCGGAGGGCTCGGCCTCCAGGTGCGCGACGTCCTCCACCCGCGCGACCTCGTCCCCCTCGTCGAGAAGCAGGCGTCGTCCGCCGACGGGCCGCGCGTCGTGAACGTGAGCGGCGGAACGGAGCGCTCGATCTCCCTTCGCGAGCTCTCCCTCTGGTGCTCGGAGCGCTTCGGCCCGCGCGAGGTCGCGGCGGATCCCGCGGACCGCCGCTTCGACGTCCCGTGGCTCGTCCTCGACTCTTCGCTCGCCCGGACCGCGTGGGGCTTCACGCCGGCGGTCCCGCTTCCGGCGATCCTCGAGGAGATCGCCCGGCACGCCGAGGCCGACCCCTCGTGGCTCGAGCGGTCGGGCGTGTCGTGACCGTGCCGCCCGCGCGGGGCGGCCCGCTCGAGAAGCTCTCGGTCGTCATCCCGGCGCGGGACGAGGCCGGCTGCATCGCCCCGACGATCGAGCACCTCGGGCTCGAGCTGAGGCTCCACGGCATCCCGCACGAGATCGTCGTCGTCGACGACGGGAGCCGCGACGGGACGTGGGAGGTCCTCGAACGGATCCGCGAGCACGTCCCCGAGCTGAAGCCCGTCAGGAACGACGGGCCCCACGGCTTCGGCCGGGCGGTGGCGCGCGGGATCGACAGGGCCACGGGAGACGCCGTCGTCGTCATGATGGCCGACGAGTCCGACGACTGCCGGGACGTCGTCCGTTACTGGGAGGAGCTCCAGGCGGGGTGGGACTGTGTCTTCGGCAGCCGGTTCGTGAAGGGGGGCGCGGTCGTCGACTACCCCCTTCCGAAGCTCGTCCTGAACCGCCTCGCGAACTGGTTCCTCCGCGTCATCTTCCGGGTCTCCCTGAACGACACGACGAACGCCTTCAAGGCCTACCGGAGGACGGCGATCGACGGCTGCCGTCCCTTCATCGCCCCGCATTTCAACTTCACGGTCGAGCTCCCCCTGAAGGCGATCGTCCGGGGCTTCTCGTGGACCGTCGTGCCGATCACCTGGCGCAACCGCCGCGCCGGGGAGAGCAAGCTGAAGGTCAAGGAGATGGGGAGCCGCTACCTCTTCATCTGCCTCTACGTCTGGCTCGAGAA
>CALMDF010000146.1 GCA_937864895.1 uncultured Holophagales bacterium
GAACGTGAAGAACCTCCTCTTCGACCCGAGCCGCGAGATCGAGGTGGAATGGCACGTCGGGAAGGACGCCTCCTTCACCGTCGACTTCGAGGTCCAGGTCGAGGACCGGCCAGGGATACTGGCGAAGATCACGCAGGTCATCTCCGACGCCGCGTCGAACATCGAGTCGATCGAGGCGCGAACGAGCCCGGGGGGAACGGCGATCATCGAGGGGAGCGTGACGACGCCGGACCGGCGGCACCTCGACCGCCTCCTCCTCGCGATCCGGGCGGTCCCCGGGGTCACCAGCGTGAGGCGGAAGTTCAACGTCTCCCGGCTCGGCTCCCGCTGACGCGGGGCCGATGCGGCGGCCGGGCGGACCCGAGGTCCGCGGCCGCCGCGGGCCGGGACGTCAGCGGACGACCTTCGTGACCTTGTCGGACCGGAGGCAGCGGGTGCAGACCGTCACCCGCTTCGAGCCGCCCGGGACCGCCGCGCGGATCTTCCTCAGGTTCGGCCGGAACTGCCGGTTCGAGATGTTGTTGGCGTGGCTGATCCGGTGCCCGGCGACCGGGGACTTTCCGCAGATTTCACACATCTGGGGCATGGGGCGGCTCCCTCTGAATCTGGACGCGATTCCCGCCGGCGCCTCCCCCCGCCCTTTCGGATCGGAGCCGGGCCGCCGCCGGAACTGCGACTTATAGCGCCCCTCGAATCCGCTGTCCAGTGCCTTGCGAGGCCTTTCGAGTCCTTGACAGTCACCGTGGACCCGCGCAACATAACGGCCACAAAGGCTTTATTCAGCTCGTGCCAGGGCGTCGCGTCGGTTCCGGAACGTAGAGGGAGGGAGACCGTACCGTGTTGTTCCGCAAGGCCAAGAACCTCGTCGGTCTCGACATCGGCTCGTCCGCCGTCAAGCTGGTCGAGCTCAGGGCGGGCAAGGAGGGGAAGTTCCAGCTCGTCCGGGCAGGGCTGGAGAGCCTCTCCCCCGAGGCGATCGTCGACGGCGCCATCATGGACTCCTCGCTCGTCGTCGAGACCATTACCCGACTCCTCGCCTCGACCGGAGTCAAGAACCCGAACGTGGCCGTCTCCGTCTCGGGCCACTCGGTCATCGTCAAGAAGATCCAGCTCCCGACGATGCCCGAGGACGAGCTCTCCGAGTCGATCCGGTGGGAGGCGGAGCAGTACGTCCCGTTCGACATCAACGACGTCTACCTCGACTACGTCGTCCTCGAGCCCGGGGCCCCGGGAGAGACGATGGGGGTCCTTCTCGTGGCGGCGAAGAAGGAGAAGGTCGACGACTACAAGAACGTCGTCACGCAGGCCGGGCGCACCCCGGGCCTCGTCGACGTCGACGTCTTCGCGCTCCAGAACTGCTACGAGGTCAACTACGGGCTCGACCCCACGCGCGTCGTGGCCCTTGTGAACATCGGCGCCTCCGTCATGAACGTCAACATCCTGGCAGGAGGCCAGACGGTCTTCTGGCGGGACATCACGTTCGGGGGAAACCAGTTCACCGACGCGCTCCAGAAGGCGTTCTCGCTGAATTTCGAGCAGGCCGAGGCGCTCAAGCGCGGAGAGCCCGTCGGGGGACAGTCGGCGCAGAGCATCCAGCCCGTCCTGACGGGCGTCTGCGAGGACGTCGCCGGCGAGCTCCAGAAGACGATCGACTTCTTCCACGCGACCTCCGGGTCGGACAAGGTGGACACGATCGTCCTGTCCGGAGGCGGATCCAGGGTGGCTCACCTCGACGAGGTGCTGAAGGAGAAGTTCGGCCTTCCCGTCGAGATCATGAACCCGTTCCGCTCCGTCACCGCCGACGACCGCGCCGTCGACCCCGCGTGGCTCTCGGAAAACGGCCCGTCGCTCGCAATCGGCGTCGGGCTCGCCGTGCGGAAGCTCGGCGAGTGACGGAGGAGGCCACATGATCAAGATCAACCTCCTCACCGAAGCCAAGCCCGCCAAGAAGAAGCGGGGCGTCTCCGCCCTCGGCGGGGCCGGGCGTCTCAACCTGCTCCTGATCGTCGGGGGGCTCCTGATCGGCCTCCTCGTCGTCGGAGTGCAGTGGTGGGTCGAGTCGTCGCGCCTCGGCGAGCAGGAAGAGAAGAACCGGCTCGCGCAGCAGGAGGTCACCCGCCTCGAGGCCGTCCTCAAGGAAGTGGCGGATTTCGAGGACAAGAAGGCCAAGCTCCAGAAGAAGGTCGACCTGATCAACGCTCTCAAGGCGAACCAGCGCGGTCCCGTCCGCCTGATGGACGAGGTCTCCAACGCCCTTCCGGACCTTCTCTGGATAGAGCGGATGGAGCTCAAGGGGAACCTGATCGCCATCGACGGCAAGGCGCTCAACCCGCCGGCGGTCGCGAACTTCTTCGAGAACCTGAAGCGTGTCCAGGCCTTCCAGGAGCCGAAGCTGATCGCGCTCACCGCCTCCTCGACCACCTCCTCGAACCTCTACAATTTCGGCCTGTCGTTCGTTTTCGCGGATCTCGACCGGACCCAGTTCGAAGCCGCCGGGACACCCGCGGGCGACGCTGCCGGCCCCGCGGGCGCGACGCCTCCCGCCGCGCCCGCCGCGGGGAACTGAGGGGGTAGGACGTGGCGATCGAACTGAAGCAGCTCGAAGACAAGCCCTGGTACTACGGCCTCGGGATCGGGCTCGCCTTCGCCCTGGGCCTCTGGGCCATCGCGAACTGGCAGTACCCCAATTTCACCGAGATGCAGAAGCGTCTCGCAAACCTGAAGGCCGAGTACGGCACGCTCCAGGAAAAGATCGAGCGGGGCCGGGTTGCCGAGCGGCGCCTCCCGCAGCTTCGAGAGGAAGTCCGCCGGATCGAGCTCGACCTGAACCGCCTCCTCGAGATCCTCCCGACGAAGCGGAACACCGAGGAGCTCATCAAGAAGATCGAAGCCCTCACCCGGCAGGGCGACTTCTTCCTGAAGAGCTTCACCCCGAAGGAATACGTCAACAAGGACTTCTACGCCGAGTGGCCGATCGAGATCGTCCTCGACGGGACGTACCACAATCTCGCCCTCTTCTTCGACAAGATGGCGCGCTTCTCGCGGATCATCAACGTCGAGTCGCTCGTGATGACGGGCTATCCGGACGCGAGGCTCGGGCGGACGCTCGGGGCCAACTTCGTCCTGAAGACCTTCATCTACATCGGCGACCAGGAGGCGGCCCGGCCGGACGGCGCTCCCGGGCAGCCGGCGCCGGCCCAGGCCGGGGTCGGACCCATTCCGTCCGGAGCGAATCGCGGAGGAGGCGTCTGATGAAGAGCGGATTCCCTCTGCGATCCGCCGCTGCCGCGGCGCTTCTTCTCGCGGCGTCCCTCGCCCCGGCCCAGGCTCCCCCGGCCGTGCCCGCGACGCCTCCCGTGGACGCGGGAATCGCGGTTCCGGTGCCCGGCGAGCAGGACACCTCGATCCCCGCGTATGCCTACGAGGTGCGCGGCCGGCGGGACCCCTTCCGCTCGCTTCTCCTCCGCACCCAGGACGACAAGGACCGGCAGCGGCCGCCCGGAGTCGCCGGGATGCTCGTGGAGGAGCTCGAGCTCCAGGGGACGATCCGTACGCGCCAGGGCTGGATCGCGATGATGAGGGGCGGAGACAACCGTTCGTACCTTCTCCGAAAAGGCACCACGGTGTTCGACGGTGAGGTCATGGAGATCGGTCCGACGGAAGTCGTCTTCCGCCAGAACGTAAACGACCCGACCAGCCCGAAGCCCTTCAGGGACGTCGTCAAGGCGCTGGCCCTCCAGGCGAAACCGTGAGCGAAGGAAGATCGATGAGGACCAAGACCACCCGCCTCGAACCCGGTCAGCCCTCGGGCACCTCGAACCTCGCGTGGGGAGGAACCATGTTTCGAACTGGAAGGTTCTCGGCACCCGGGCTCGCGGGAATCCTCGTCGCGGCCCTCGTGGCCGCGGGCTGCTCCTCGCAGGCCGGACCCGCACTCTCGACGGAACCGACCGCCGCGTCGGCAGCGTCGGCGCCGGTCGTCCTGACGGGAGCCTCGCTCCTGATCGACGGGGAGGCGCCACGGCTTCTCCTCTCGGCCGAGGGGCCGCTCCAGCCGATGGTCTACGCGAGGGAGGGCTCGAAGACCCTCGTCGTGGACCTCCCCGGCACCGTCGCCAGGGCGGGTCTCGAGCCGCCCCGGGCCGACGGGACGCTCCTGACGCACCTCGGGATGAGGTCGTTCACGGAGCTCGGGAAGCCCCAGATCCGCTTCGAGCTCACGGGCCGCGGCGCCCTCGAAGCGACGGTCTCCGGGGATCCGGCCTCCCGCGCGATGTCCATCACGCTCCTCCCTCGCCTGGAGGAGGAGCCGGCCCTCGCGGCCGCCGCCGTCACCCCGGCTCCCGAGCCGCCCGTCGCGGAGCTTGTGCCGCAGCCGGCGCCGGTCGCCGCTCAGCCCGTTCCCGCGCCCGCCGTCGCGTCCGAGCCCGTCGTCGTGGCCCAGCACGTGGCGACCGGGCGCCCGGCGACCCATCTCTCGCGGGTCGACGCGGTGGGAACCGGTGGCTCGGTCTCGGTGCAGCTCGAAGGGGACGGAGAGCTCTCCTACGAGGCTTTCACCCTCTCGAATCCCCCGCGCTTCGTCGTCGACCTGACGGGCGTCAGGAACGCCTCCCGCTTCCGCGCGAAGGATCTCGATTCCGACAGGGTCGCCAGGGTCAGGGTCTCCCAGTTCCGGACGGAACCGACCGCCGTGACCCGCGTCGTTTTCGACCTGGCCGAAGAGACGCTCCCGGTCCTTCGCCAGAGCGGGTCCGGGGTCTCCGTCACCTTCCCGTCCCCGGCTGCCGCGGCGTCGGCCCCGGTGCTCGTCGCCTCCGCGGCGCCTTCGCCCTCGGTCCCCGCCGCGGGCTCCTACGAGGCGCACGAAGCCGATGACAGCGGCGAGCCCGTCGTGCCGACCGCCACAGCGCCCGCCGCCGCGCCGCCGGAGGTCCCGGCGGCTCCCCCGGCGCCGGAGCCCGTCGCTCCGCAGGTCGTGGCCGAGGCCGTTCCCGAGCCGGTCTCTCCCCAGGCGGCCCCGGTCCTGGTCGAGGACGCGCGTCCGGTCCAGGTGGCCGAGCGGGTCGAGCCCGCCCCGGCGGCCGTCATCGCCCCGGTGCCGCCCGCCGAGCCCATGACCGTCACGGTCGCCTCGCCGGAAGTCGCCGTCCCGGCGCCCTCCGTGCCGGTGCGCTCCGCCCGGAAGAAATCGTCGGCCGACGACCGCGCGCTCCTGGAGGCCGCCGAGACGCTCGCCATCCAGCAGGATCGCGAGGCCCAGCCAAAGGACATCTCGAACCCGTTCGAGTCCCGCTCGATCGGCCAGACCGAGCGCCAGTACACCGGGGAGCCCCTCACGCTGAACCTTAAGGATGCGGACATCAAGGACACGCTCCAGAAGTTCAGCGAGCTGACGAACCTGAACATCGTCCTCGACCCGGACGTCCGGGGCACCGTCACCGTGTCGCTCACCGACATCCCCTGGGACCAGGCGCTCGAGCTCATCCTGAAGATCAACGGCCTCGGGTACGTCCTCGAGGGGAACGTGATGCGGATCGCCTCCACGACGAAGCTCGCGCAGGAGGAGACCCAGCGCCAGCAGCTTCTTCGCGCGCAGGAGAACAACCGCCCCACGAAGACGGTCATCCAGAAGCTCTCTTACGCGAGCGCCTCCGCTGCCGCGGCGACGGCGAAGAAGGTGATGTCGCCCCGCGGCGACATCTTCGTGGACGAACGTTCGAACCTCCTCATCATCAAGGAGCTCCCCGAGTACCTCCCGACCGTCCTCGACCTCGTCAAGAGCCTCGACACGGCGGTCCCGCAGGTGATGATCGAGGCGCGGATCGTGGAGGCGACCCGGACCTTCAGCCGTCAGCTCGGCATCGACTGGGGCTTCCGCGCGGTCGCGGACCAGACGACGGGGAACACGACGGGGCTCGTCTTCCCGAACAACGGCTCCGTCGCCGGGACGGTCTCCTTGCCGAACGGTCCGGAGATCCTCCGGGCGAGCCTCGGGAACGTCCTCGACACGTTCCGGCTCGACATCGCCCTGAGCGCTGCCGAGTCCCGCGGGCTCGTGAAGATCGTCTCGTCCCCGAAGATCCTGACCCAGACGAACCGGGCGGCCTCGGTCCAGTCCGGCTTCCAGATCCCCGTCCAGACGACCGTCAACAACACGACGACGGTCCTCTACATCGACGCGACGCTCCGGCTCGACGTCACGCCGCAGATCACGGCCGAGGGGACGGTCATCCTCGACATCAAGATCCAGCGTCGCGAGCCGGCGCCGGGGACGAACGTCACGGGCGGCCAGAACGTCCCCCTCATCACGCGGGACGCCTCGACGCGCCTCATGGTGCGCGACGGCGGCACGGGAATGATCGCCGGGATCTTCAAGCTGACGGCGAACGACGGACAGAACATGATTCCAGGCCTCTGGAAGATCCCCCTTCTCGGAGGCCTCTTCCGGAACAAGGTGACCGACGAGACCACGGACGAACTCATGATCTTCATCACGCCGCGCGTGATGAAGACGCTCTGAGGCCAGGACACGGAGCCGAAGATGAAGAACCGATTCCCTCTCACCGCCGCCTTCCTGGCCGGCGTACTCGCGGTGGCCGGCTGCTCTTCCAATACCCAGGGGGACGACGCCTCGCCCGTCTTCCTCACGGTTTCCTATGACGAGCTCCCGGCGGCCTGGAACGTCAACTCCGGCCTGATGCTGCAGTTCGACAGCACGGAGCTCGTCTCGGTCCTGAAGTCGACCCCGTCGGGGCCGACTCCCTTCCTGGACACGCGACTCGAGGACTACGTCGTCGACTGGCAGCGGATCGACGGCGGGACGAAGTCCCCGGCGTCCGAGACCTTCGGTGGAAACATCCTCATTCCCGCCGGCGGGACCTCGAGCCTGAGCAACTACCCCTACATGTCCGCGTCGGCTCTCATACGCCCGCCGCTCGACCAGCTGTTCCCCTTCAACGGGGGCATCGACCGGGAGACGGGGCGGTCCGAGATCCGCTGCCGGGCCACGGTCACCTATCGCGGACGGACTCTCTCGGGTCAGCCCGTCCGGGGCGTCGGCACCTTCGGCATGATGTTCTACTACAGCGCGGCGACGGGTAACGTCGTCGGCCGTGTGAACTGAGGGACGCATGTCGACGGTGCGTGGAAACCTCGAGGTGAAAGCGATGCGCCGAACCTTCCAGCCCCTCCTCGCCGCGACGGCGGGCCTCGCCCTCCTCCTTTCCGCCTGCTCGGGCGAGTCCCCGACGTCGCCGAAACCTCCCACCGGGGGAGGTGACACCGGTGGCACGTGCGCCGTGACGATCAGCCTCGACGCCACCTCGGTGACGCCGATGGCCGGCACGGCGATCATCCTCAGGGCAACCGTGAGGAAGGGCGGGGCGATCGTTCCCGACGGGACCTCGGTCACCTTCACGACGGACTTCGGCTTCTTCCTCGAGACGGGCCTCCCGAGCGTCTCGAAGGTGACGCAGAACGGCTTCGCCGACGTCACGCTGGGCGCGACCTCGTCGGGCCTCTCGAAGGTCAAGGCGACCTTCGAGTGCGGAACCGCCGAGAAGTCGATCCAGTACCAGCCCGTCCCGTCGAACGGCCCGTTCATCTCCTCGATCAACCCGACGTCCGGGAGCTGCGCCGGCGGCGACACCGTCACGATCAACGGCGGTCGCTTCGGAGAAGACGCGGCCAGCCTCCGGGTCCTCTTCGGAGGCCAGCCGGCTTCCGTTCAGACGGCTACGGACACGAAGCTGGTCGTCCTGACCCCGACGCGGACCCTCGCGAACCCGCAGGTCCCGGAAGCGGTCGACGTCACGGTCCAGTTCTTCGTCGGCGACATCCCGACGGGCTCGGTGACGGCCGCGAAGGCTTTCACCTACTACTGCGTGGACCCCAGCAAGCGGCTGAGCCTGACCGGCATCCTGCCGAACTCGGGGGTCCCCGACGGCGGCCAGCAGGTCACGATCTCGGGGATGAACTTCCTGCCGAGCGCCACGAGCTCGGCCGGGACGACCCGCGTGACCTTCGACGGGGCGGCGGCCTCCGTCCTGACCGTCACGAACACTTCGATCACCGCCCTGACTCCGCGGCGGATCCTGGCCAACCCGGCCGTCCCCGAGACGGTGGACGTCTCGGTCACGGTCGACCTGGGCCTCGTCTCGCAGCAGACGGGCCTCCTGCCGCAGGCCTTCACCTACCGGGCCGGGAGCGGCGGAGGCGAGTGCGTGGGCGCGCCCGGGCTCTTCATCGCGACGGTTCAGCTCGAAGACCCGATGGCCCCCGCCAGTCCCGACGGCGGTGACATCGTCGTCGTCGCCGGCGGAGGCTTCACCGCGGGCGGGACGAGCACGACCCTCGAACGAACCGTGGTCCTCTTCGGCGGAAGCCCGGGCGTCACGCTGAGCGTCACCGACGGGCAGATCCGCGTCAGTACGCCCCGCCGCGTCCTCGCAAGCCCCGATCGCCCCGAGACGGTCGATGTCGCCGTCATCCGGGACGCGGGAGGGCCGAGGGAAGCCTGCGTGAAGGCAGTCGGTGCCTACACCTACTACCCCGGCGGGTTCCTCGAGCCCGTCATCACCTCCATCTCGCCCTCCGCCGGTCCGAACGACGCCTCCACCCGCGTCACGGTGTTCGGCCGCAACTTCAAGCTCCCGGCCCAGGTCTTCGTGAGGAGCGAGGACGCACAGGTCGAGGCGACGGTCGTCGAGATCAAGGCGAACCAGATCATCTTCCTCACCCCGATCGCGGCCGGGCCGAACAGCGTCCTCGCCGGGAAGACGGTCGACGTCGTGGTCCGCGACACGTACACCGGCAAGGAGTACGTCAGCCCGGTCCAGTTCCGCTACTACGCCTGCCCGTCGGTGAACTCCGTCGTGCCGGCCATCGCGCCCTGGAATCAGTCGACCGTCGTGACGATCGCCGGGCAGAGCTTCGAGGAACCGGTCGAGATCACCTTCAGCTCGGGCGACCTCCTCATCCGGCCGTCGGTGACGTCCGTCTCTTCGTCTCTGATCACGGTCGTGATGCCGCCGATCGACCCCGCTCTGGGGTCCGGAACCGCCGCGGCCTGCAGCGACGTCGTCGGGACTCTC
>CALMDF010000147.1 GCA_937864895.1 uncultured Holophagales bacterium
ACTCGGGGACGACGCGCAGGACCCCCCGGCCCTCCACCGGCAGGACGATCGCCTTCCAGCCGCCGTGAGGCAGCTCCACCGTGCCGCGCCGGGCGTCGTTCCAGTAGAGCGTCACGCGGACCGCCTCGCCGTCGGGACGCGCGTTCTTCACCGGCAGCCTCACGAGCGAGCGCCGGCCGGGCGGCGCCTCGACGAGGAGCGCCGCCGAGGCGGCCGTCCACCGGAACGGGCGGCCGTCAGGCTCGTTCTCGACGCCCCAGAGGCCGGCGGTCGGCCCGTGCGCGAAGGCGGCCTCCGCGGTCCACGTCTCGACGCCGCGGGCGAGCGCCCCCCCGACGAGGAGGACGGAGGCGCCCGCGACGACCACCGGGAGAAACTGCCCCAGGACGCGCGCCGAGCGCCCCTCGGGAGGCGCCGGCAGGCGGGCCGTCAGGAGCCCGGCGATCGCGGCGATCTCCGGGTAGACGAGGTGGGAGCCGAACAGGAAGATGACGAGGAGGCCGACGATCGCCGACGCGGCTCCCGCTGCCCGGAGCGACTCCTCGGTCCGGTCCGCGCGGAACGACAGGGCGCCCCCGAGCGCGGGAACGAGGCCGGTGAGGAAGAGGGCGAACACGGCCGCTCCCGCCAGGCCCGTTTCGGCGACGACCCCGAGGTAGAGCGACGGGGGGTGATCCGTGAACGTGACGGGCTCGCCGAGGAGCTCCTTCGCCGCGCCCGGGAACTCGGTCCTGAAGGAGCCGAGGCCGCGTCCCGTAATCGGGTGCTCCTTCACGAGGGCGAGCGCCCCTTCGTAGAGGACGAGACGCTCGGAGTCGGGCAGCGAAGGCGCCTCCTTGCGCCCGAACGGCTCCGAGATCCGCGAGAGGAGCGCGCTTCGGCCCCCTCCGCCCGACGGCCAGGCGAGCGCGGCGCCGAAGGCGAGCGCGACGAGGATGGAGAGGGTGCCGGCCGAGAGCGCGACCCTCCGTCGGACCCCGGGCTTCTGGCCAGCGGCGGCCCGCGTCACGGCCCAGAGGACCAGGACGACGCCGGAGACGAGCGCCCCGATGAAACCGCCCCTCGAGCCGGCGTCGGCGAGGAGGACGAGGAGCCCCGTCACTCCCGCCCCGGCGGCAACACGCAGGGGCCACGGGCCCGAGGCGGCCCGGGCGAGGCAGGGGGCGAGGAGGAGCGCGGCGGCGACGCCCGCCGCCGACGGGTCGGTGAAGGTCGACTGCGCGCGTCCCCACGCCTCCCAGTGCGCGGCCCTGAGGTGCGGCAGGACGCCGGCCTTCTGGAGGACCGCCGCCCCTCCGGCCGCGATCGCGACGACGACGAGCGCCACGTCGGCGAGGCGCGCTCCGCGGGGGTCCCGCCCCGCGCGAACGCCGAGCGCGTGGAAACCGGCGGCGAGGAGGAGGGCGGCGAGGGCCGTCGTCGTCCCGGCCACGGCCTGCTGCGCGTCGAGCCCGAGGAGGCCCGCCGCGCGGGGAGGAGGGACGTCGCGGAGGAGGAGGTAGGCGGTCCGCGCCGCGACGACGGCCGACAGGGCCGAGAGGGCGGCCGCGGCGGCGACCGCTCGCCAGAGGGGCGTCAGCCCGTGGCGCGCCGTGGGGCGCTCCACGTCGTACATCGCACGGAGGGCCGAGCCGGCGAGGTAGGCCGCGAGCGGCACCGGGGCGACGACGACGGGCTGCGCGAAGCCGAAGGCGAGGGAGGAGACGCCCGAAAGGGCCACGGCGAGGCCCGCGAGGGGAAGCGAGC
Organism: uncultured Holophagales bacterium; assembly: GCA_937864895.1. Classification (GTDB taxonomy): domain Bacteria; phylum Acidobacteriota; class Thermoanaerobaculia; order UBA5066; family UBA5066; genus UBA5066. The sequence goes on from CALMDF010000147.1 coordinate 1,747, forward strand.
GGAGCGGGGCTGAAACGCCCGCGGCGAAGAGAACGACCGAGGCGCCCCAGACCACCGTGTTCAGAAGCGGGTGCGCGGGCAGGAGGACGACCGAGCAGGCCACGGCGAGCACGGTCCAGCCGGCGAACGCGAGGACCCCCGCGAGAGGATGGGGCCGGTTCACGGCCGGCCTCCGTCCCCGTGGAGCCGCACGCCGAGCGTGCGCGGGTCGCTCCTCCCGGGGAGGTCCTTCGGGACGAAGACGGGGTCGAAGACGAAACGCGCGACCCCGGCCCCCGGAGGGAGCTCGACGCGGAAGACCTTCGGGGGCCCCGCGGGAATCGCCACGGCGCCCGCCGGGACGTCGTCGACCCTCACGCGCATGACGACGGGCCGCCGGTCGGGTCGTTCGTTCGCGAGGGTCAGGAGAAGGCGCCTCTCACCGGGCTCCACTTTGCGGAACGCGTTCGCGGAAGTCCAGCGGCGGGGACGTCCGCGATCGTGGACCCCTGCCCATCTCTCTTCGCGGAACGGCGCCGCCGGGCTGGCGGTCGCGAGGGTCGAGAGGAGGGCCGCGAGGGCTCCGCTTCCCGCGAGGATGGGGAGGACGCGCCGCGGGCGGAACGCGCCGGAAGGGGCCTCTTCGTGAGGGGGGACCCGGGGAAGGAGCGCTGCGGCCGCCGCGACGAGGAGGGCGACCTCGGGAAACCGGAGGTGCGAACCGGTGAGGGAGGCGGCCGCAAAACCGAGAAGCGAGGCCCCGGCCGCCCTTCCGAGGGGGTCCCCCACGGCCCGGCCGAAGGCGGCGTCCGCCGACCGGGCGAGGAGCGGCACGGCGGCCCCGAGCGCGAGGAGGAGCGCCGGCAGGCCGGCCTCGGCGGCAACGTCGAGGAGGAGGTTCGTGGCGTTGTCGGTCGCCCTCGCGGCGCTGCCGCTCCGCCTCTCGTGGACCCGCGGGAACTCGAACGGGAAGCCGCCGAGCCCGACGCCGGAGAGAGGCTCGGCGGCGATCATCGTGAACGCCGCACCCCAGAACATCGGCCGGTGGCTCGCGGCGAGGACGGCGCCCGGGGAGGAGAGCGACGCGCCGATCCTCCCCACGAGCCCTCCCTCCGCCGCCGGACCACCGCGGGGGGCGATCGACGCGACGATCGCCAGCAAGGCGAGGCCGAGGGCTGCGGCTCCGAGGGCGAGAAGCCGCAACCGGCCTCCCGCCCTGACGAGACCGATCCCTGTTGCCGCCGCGGCGACGGCCAGGAGGAGGAGCCCGGTCCGCGAGCCGGACCGTTCGAGGACGAGGGGGAGGAGGAGGAGGCCGACCCCGGCCGCCACGAGCGGCCCCCGCGGGAGTCGCGCGACGAGGACCCCGGCGAGGAGCGGCGCGGCGAGCGCCACGGCGAGACCGAGGGCGTTCGGGTCGCTGGCGGTTCCCGAGTGGCGGCCGATGCCGGCCCACCGCCCTTCCGTCAACGGGAGGCGAAGGACCCGCTCGGCGAGCACGGCGAGCGACAGCGCCGCGAGTCCGAGGGCGAGGGCCCCGGCCAGCCTCTCCCGGCCGCGGGCCTCCCGGGCGAGAGCGGAGAAGGCGTCGAAACCCGCCCAGAGCGACGCGAGGACGGCGAGGAGGACGACCGCCTCGCGCGAACGCTCCGCAGCCGTCATCCCGAGCCCGTTCAGAGTGACGGGGGAGGCGCCGCCCCGGAGGAGGAGGTAGAGCGTCTCTCCGCGGACGGCCGAGGCGAGGGCCGACGCCGCCGCGACGACGAGGAACGCGCCTCCCCAGCGCGAGACGACCCGCGGGAGCGCGGTCGCCTCGCCGCTCCTCCGCCGGGCCGAAAGGACGCCGCCGAGGAGGGCGACCGCCACGAGAGGGAGGAGGGGAACCGGCACGGCCTCTCCCCACGCCCGCGGGAGGCCCGCGAGGAGCGGGGCGGCGGCCCCGAGCGCCAGCGTCGCCGCCGACGGCCGGGAGAGCCCGGCGAGGAGACCGGCGAGCGCGAGACCGAGGCTCGCGGTGCGGCCCGGCACGGAGACCTCGGCCGGGAACACGGAGACGAGGAGGGCCGCGAGGACGGCCCCGGCGACGAGCGGGGCGGCGGCCCGCGGGTTCAGACGAGGCTCTCCTGCAGCGGCGAAACGCCGACGGGCCCGCCGGACCGGGCCCGGATCGCCTCGAGGGCCGCCGCCGCCGCGGTGAGCGTCGTCAGGCAGGGGATGTCCCGCTCGAGCGCGTTCCTCCGGATCGCCACCTCGTCGTAGAAGGAGTCCCTCCCGAGCGGGGTGTTCACGACGAGGTGGATCTCGCCGTTGATCATCCGGTCGACGACGTTCGGGCGGCCCTCGTTCACCTTGAGGACCGGTGTCGCCTCGAGCCCCGCGGCGGAGAGGAACGCCGCCGTCCCCGCGGTCGCGTAGATCCCGAAGCCGAGCGACGCGAGCTCGCGGGCGATGGGGAGGAGGGCCTCCTTGTCGCCGTCGTGGACCGAGCAGAAGACGGTCCCGGTCTCGGGGAGGCGGATCCCCGCACCGGCCGCCGCCTTCAGGAACGCGAGGCCGAAGCTCCGGTCGCGGCCCATGACCTCGCCCGTCGAACGCATCTCGGGGCCGAGGATCGTGTCGACCCCCTCGAACTTGCGAAAGGGGAAGACGGGCGCCTTGATGGAGACGCCGAGGACGACGGGCTCCTTCGTGAGGCCCACCTCCTCGAGCGTGTCGCCGAGGCAGAGGCGCGCGGCCATCCTCGCGATCGGCAGGCCCGTCGCCTTCGCGACGAACGGGACCGTGCGGGAGGCGCGCGGGTTCACCTCGAGGACGTAGAGCCTGCCCCCGCGGAGCGCGTACTGGACGTTCATGAGGCCGACGACGCCGAGCGCCTCGCCGAGCTTCCTCGTCGCCGCTCGGATCTCGCCGAGCGCCTCGCGCGGGACACGACGGTAGGGGGGGATCACGGCGTAGGAGTCGCCGGAGTGGATCCCCGCCTCCTCGATGTGCTGCATGACCCCGGCCACGACGACGTTCTTCCCGTCGCCGAGGGCGTCGACGTCCAGCTCGAAGGCGTCCTCGAGGAACCGGTCGAGGAGGACGGGCCGGCCCGGGAAGGCCGCGAGGGCCTCCTCCAGCACGCCGCGGAGGGCCGACTCGTCGTAGACGACCCGCATCGCACGGCCGCCGAGGACGTAGCTCGGCCTCACGAGGAGCGGGAACCCGAGGCGCGCGCCGGCGACGAGCCCCTCGGCCGCGTCGCGGGCCGTAGCCCACGGCGGCGCCGCGAGCCCCGTCTCGGCCAGGAGCTCGCCGAACCGCTCGCGGTCCTCGGCCCGGTCGATCGCCTCGGGCGAGGTGCCGAGGATCGGGACGCCCGCCTCCTGCAGGGGGTGGGCGAGCTTCAGCGGCGTCTGCCCGCCGAACTGGACGAGGACGCCGACCGGTTTCTCCTTCTCGATCACCGCCAGGACGTCCTCGAACGTGAGCGGCTCGAAGTACAGCCGGTCCGAGGTGTCGTAGTCGGTGGAGACGGTCTCGGGGTTGCAGTTGACCATGACCGACTCGTAGCCGGCCTCGGAGATCGCCCGCGCCGCGTGGACGCAGCAGTAGTCGAACTCGAGCCCCTGCCCGATCCGGTTCGGCCCCGAGCCGAGGACGACGACCTTCCGGTTCGCGGTCGGCGCGGCCTCGCACTCGCTCTCGTAGCAGGAGTAGAGGTAGGGCGTCGTCGACTCGAACTCGGCCGCGCAGGTGTCGACGCGGGAGAAGACCGGCTCGACCCTCGCGGCGAGGCGGGCGGCGCGCGCCTCGCCCGCCGTCTTCCCCGAGAGCCGCCCGAGGTCCTCGTCCGAGAAGCCCGACCGCTTGGCCCGCCGGAGGAGCGCCGGCGAGGCGAGCGCCTCGGCGCCCGCGGCCTTCAGCTCGGCCTCGAGACCGACGACCTCGCGGAAACGCTCGAGGAACCACGGGTCGATCCCCGTGACGCCGTGGAGGAAGTCGACCGACGCGCCGGAGCGCAGGGCGTCGAGGACGGCGTGGATCCGCTCCGGGCGCGGCACGCGGAGCGCCTCGGCCCGCGGCATGGAGAGCGCCCCCCCGGCCGTCCAGCCTCCGCGCCCGGTCTCGAGGGACCGGAGCGCCTTGCCGAACGCCTCGGGAAACGTGCGGCCCAGGGCCATGACCTCGCCCACCGACTTCATCTGGACGCCGAGGACGTCGGAGGCGCCCGCGAACTTCTCGAAGGCGAACCGCGGGATCTTGACGACGACGTAGTCGAGCGACGGCTCGAAGCAGGCAGGGGTCTTCTTCGTGATGTCGTTCGGGAGCTCGTCGAGCCGGTAGCCGACGGCGAGGAGGGCCGCGATCTTCGCGATCGGGAACCCGGTCGCCTTCGAGGCGAGGGCCGAGGAGCGCGAGACGCGGGGGTTCATCTCGATGACGATCCGCCGGCCCGTCTTCGGGTTCACGGCGAACTGGATGTTCGACCCGCCCGTCGCGACCCCGACCGTCCGGATGACGGTCCTGGCGTCGTCGCGCATCGCCTGGTACTCGACGTCGGTGAGCGTCACCTGCGGCGCCACCGTGATCGAGTCGCCCGTGTGGACCCCCATCGGGTCGAGGTTCTCGATCGAGCAGACGACGACGCACGTGTCGGCCACGTCGCGCATCAGCTCCAGCTCGTACTCCTTCCACCCGAGGACCGACTCCTCGACGAGGATCTCGTGGAGGGGCGAGAGGAGGAGGCCGCGCTTGACGATCGCCTCGAAGTCGTCGGCGTTGAACGCGATCCCGCCGCCGGTGCCGCCCAGGGTGAAGGACGGTCTCACGACGACCGGGAACCCGAAGGGCTGGGCGATCTCGCGCGCCTCGTCGACCGAGCGGGCCATGCCCGAGCGGAGGACGTCGACGCCCGCCGCCTGCATCGCCTTCTTGAAGAGGATGCGGTCCTCCCCGAGCTCGACGGAGTGCGCCGAGGCGCCGAGGAGCTCCACGCCGTAGCGGGCGAGGACCCCTTCCTTGTCGAGGGCGACGGCGAGGTTGAGCGCCGTCTGGCCGCCCACGGTCGGGAGGAGGGCGTCGGGGCGCTCCTTCGCGATGACCTTCTCGACGGTCGCGACGTCCAGCGGCTCGACGTAGGTCGCGTCGGCGAACTCGGGATCGGTCATGATCGTGGCCGGGTTCGAGTTCACGAGGACGACCCGGTACCCCTCGCGCCGGAGGGCGCGGCAGGCCTGCGTCCCGGAGTAGTCGAACTCGCACGCCTGCCCGATGACGATCGGACCGGACCCGAGGACCAGGATCGACTTCAGGTCTTCTCTCTTCGGCACGCGCCGGAGTCTACGGGAAGCGCCCCGGGCCACCGTCCCGTGCCGCTTGACTTGCCGTCCCCACATTCCGGATCATCGGAAGTCGGTTTCCTTCGGAGGCTCCCGCGTCTCAAAGTCCAACCGTTCCGGACCCCGGAGGTCCATGAAGATTCCTCCCGGTCTCACGTTCGAGCACGTACCGGAGCTCCAGGCCCTCTGGGCGGAGCTGTCGGAAATGCGTCTCGTCCTGGACGCCATGCCCGTCCTGATGAACGCCGTGGACAGGGACGGCCTGTTCGTCCTCTGGAACCGCGAGTGCGAAAGGGTCACCGGGTACACATCCGCGGAGATCGTCGGTCGTCCGGAGGCCTTCGACCTGCTCTATCCCGATCCGCTGGAGCGGGGACGGCTCAAGGAGGTGTGGAACGACCCGAGGAAGAACTTCCGCGACGTCGAGGCCGACCTGACGACGAAGTTCGGGTCCGTGAGGACCGTCTCCTGGTCGAGGCTCTCGGCGACGTATCCCGTCGACGGCTGGGCCGCGTGGACCATCGGCTTCGACCGGACGGAAGCGAAGCGGAACGAAATGGTCCTCGCGCTCCTGGCCGAAGTGAACCGCCGGCTCCTCCAGAGGGAGCCGCTCGGCACCATCCACCCCTTCATCTGCAACCGGGTCGCCGACATCTTCCACTTCGCCCTCGTCTCGATCGGCCAGCGCCAGCCCGACGGGACGGTCAGGATGAGCGGCATCGCAGGGCCGAACGCGCCGGGAGCCTCCGCCCAGGAGATCCGCTGGGACCGCCCCTCTTCCGAAGGGGGGATCACCGGGGCCGCGATCCGCACGGGGCTCGTCCAGAGGGTCGAGGCCGAGCAGGACTCCTCCTTCGGCTCCGCCTGGAGGAACCGGGACGCGGGCCGGAAGATCGGCGCCTCGATCGCCCTTCCCCTGGCGGCCCGGGGCGCCGTTCTCGGCGCGCTCACCGTCCACGCCCGCAGGCCCGACGCCTTCGACCCGAAGACCGTCGACATCCTCCTCCGGCTCACGCAGCAGGTGTCCCTCTCGCTCGACTACGCTGCCGAGCTGACCGAGATCCAGCTCCAGTCGGTGGCGCTCGACGCCGTCAGCCACCCCGTGATCGTGACGAGCCGGGACGGGACGATCGAGTGGGCGAACGCGGCGTTCACCTCGATGACGGGTTTCGCGAGGGACGAGGTGCTGGGCCGGACGCCCCGCATCCAGAAGTCCGGCCTACACGGTCCCGCCTACTACCAGGACCTCTGGGCGACGATCCTCTCCGGCCGCACCTGGGAGGGCGAGACGACGAACCGTCGAAAGGACGGCTCGGTCTACGTCGAGGACCAGGCGATCACGCCCGTGAGGGGCGAGAACGGGGAGATCGCCCACTTCGTCGCCGTCAAGCGGGACGTCACCGAGCGGAAGCGCTTCGAGGAGGCGATCGTCCACCTCGCCCGTCACGATCCCCTGACGGACCTCCCGAACCGGAGGGTCGTCGAGGAGAACCTCGGACGCCTCCTCGCCCGTTCCGAGCGCGGCATCCCCTCGACGCTCCTCCTTCTCGACCTGGACAATTTCAAGGAGGTCAACGACCGGGTGGGGCACGCGTCGGGGGACGACGTCCTCCGGACCTTCGCGCGACTCTTCCTGGAGACGGTCCGGCCCGGCGACCTCGTCGGCCGGATCGGCGGGGACGAGTTCGTCGTCCTCCTCGAGGGAGCCGGCGCCGAGGAGGCGAGGGTCGCCGCGGAGCGGATCCGCGAGAGGGCCGAGCACGTCCCGGTCCCCGAGGGCTACGACGGGCCGCCCCTGGGGGTCAGCGTGGGGGTGGCGGCCGTCCAGGGGCACGGGGACCCCGCCAGCGTTCTCGCCACCGCCGACGCCGCCCTCTACGAGGCCAAGGCCGGGGGGAAGGGACGGGTCGCGGTCCAGACGCAGCCCGTGCCGCCGCGGAGCGGCTGCTTCAGGCGCTGACGCCCCCGCGCCCCGCGAGGACGGCCCCGGTGAAGATCCGGCCCGCCTGCGCGCCGCCGCGCCGGTAGGACGGAAACCTC
>CALMDF010000148.1 GCA_937864895.1 uncultured Holophagales bacterium
TAGCGTCAGCGTGCCCCCCGCGGCAGGCATGGTGCCCGTGGCCTCGCCCGCGAGCTGCCGCGGGAGATTGACCACCGTCACGAGGACCGGCCCCGTCACGACCTCCTCCACCGCGTAGAGCCCGGCCGCGTTGGTCGTGGCGGTGTAGAGGTTGCCGAACGTGGGATCGAGCGCCCGGACGGTGACCACCTGGTTGCCCACGGGCACGCCCACTTGATCGAGCACCTGGCCCGCGACGGTCCCGGCACCGATGGACGTGATGTCGACCGACTCCACCTCACCCGGCACGTCGAGCACGACGGGGGCCGATTCACCACGCAGCCGGCCGAACGTGTCGTAATACGACACGCGGTAGGGGAACGTGCGCACGTCGAGGCCGTCGATCCTGAACTGCCCGTCGGCTCCGACGTTCTGCGTGGACGGCACCTGCGGCAGCTGTCGCGTGCTGTAGGTCGTAACGAACCCGCCGGTGACCGGCGTGGCGCCGTCGGGCGCGAAGACGGTGCCGGCGATCGACGCCTGGCCTCGCAACGTGAACGACACCTCCTCCACCTCGTCGGCCGTCAGGGTACCGTTCACGCCGATGGAGGAGAGACCGCCGCTGCGCGCCGACGCCACGGAGCGGACGTCGACGGACCCCTTGGAACGCAGGGAGCAGCGGAAGACGCCCGGCTCGTCGCTCTCGCGGACGAGGGCGGCGGCGCGGACTCCCTCGATCCCGCGAGCACGGTTCACGAGCCCTTCACCGTCGGCCGCGTCGGCGCCCGACTCGGCGAGGAAGCGTTTCGGGAGGGAGACGAGCGCGACGCGCCCCTCGTCGTGGAGCTCGAGCGTGCCGAGGACGAGGCTCTCGAGCTTCACGGTGGAGAGGGGGCGGGCCTCGAAGAGGAACTCGTTGACGACGTCGGGCCGGACCCCCTCGGTCACGAGCCGCGCGCCGAGGGCGAGGGCGCGCGCCGAGGTGTTCCCGTAGCGGAACGACCCGGTGTCGGAGACGAGGGAGACCCAGAGGTTCGTCGCGATCCCGGGCGTCATCGGCCATTCGAGGCGGTCGAGGAGGTCGGCGATCATCTCGCCCACGGCGGCCGCGGGCAGGACGACGAGGTTGTGCGTCGCCCACCGGGTGTTCCCCGGGTGGTGGTCGATGTTGACCGTCGTGCCCGAGAGGAGGGCGGGGAAGCCGGGGCGCTCCGCCTCGGGGCACTCCATGACGATCGCGGCGTCCCATCCCGCGGGCCAGTCGTGCGGGAGGGCCTCGGTCACCTCGACGCCCGAGGCACCGGGCATCCCGTCGTAGGAGCTCGACCAGCGGTCGCGCATGACGACCCGGGCTTCCTTGCCGCGGGCGGTGAGAGCCTCCGCGAGGGCCAGGGCCGAGCCGAGCGAGTCGCCGTCCGGGTTGCGGTGCCCGGTGAGGAGAAAGCGGCGACCCGTCGTGAGCAGGGAAGCGACGGCCTCGAAATCCGTCTCGCTCATTCCTCGTTCCCGTCGTCCCCGTCCCCGGGGTGCGGCAGCTTCCTGAGGATTTCCTCGATCCGCGCGCCGCGCTCGAGGCTGTGGTCCTCCTCGAAGCGGAGCTCGGGGGAGAACCGCAGGCCGCAGTTGCGTCCCACCATGCCGCGCAGCATCGGGGCCGCGCGGTTCAGGGCGGCGACGCTCTTCTCGAAGGCCCCTTCGCCGCCGAGGACGGACACGTAGACCCTCGCGGAGCGAAGGTCCGGGGAGAGGACGACGTCGGTGATCGTGGCGAAGCCGACGGCCGGGTCGGAGACCTCGGTCCGGAGGAGCCTGGCGAGCTCTTCCCGGACGACGTCCGCGACCTGCCGCGGGCGGCGGCGTTCCTTCACAGGGCCTCCTGGGTGGCGCCGAAAGAGGCGCCGGCGGCGCCGACGTCGCCGTACTCGAGGAACTCGCTCCTGAGCGCCGTCAGCTCGACGCCCGACTCCTCGGCCCACCCCTCCACGAACTCGACGACGCGGGAGAGGAGGGGCTCGAGGCCGGAGCGGTCGGGGCCCACGGCGGCCACGCCGACGGCGGCGCGCTGCAGGAGGTCGTGGTGGGCGACCTCGGAGGCGGAGATCTCGAAGCCCCCCCGGAGGCGCGACTTCAGAGGCCTCAGGAAGGCCCGCTTTTCCTTCAGGCCGCGGCATGAGGGGAGGTGGAAGTCGAAGACGGCGAGGGCGACGACCATCGGTTCTCCGGGGGGGACGCGGCGGCCGGGGCTCCCGCCCCGGGGCCGGGGCCCCGGAGCGGAAGACTCGGGCCTCACGTCAGGGAGGCGGCGACCTCCTCGGTCACGAAAGCCTCGATGACGTCGCCGACCTTGACGTCCTGGTAGCCGGCGATGCCGATGCCGCACTCGAAGCCGCTCTTGACCTCGGAGGCGTCGTCCTTGAAGCGTCGCAGGGAGCCGATCTTCCCCTCGTAGATCACGCGGTTGTCGCGGAGGAGACGGGCGTTGGCGCCGCGCGGGATCACGCCCTCGACGACCATGCAGCCGCAGATGAGGCCGATCTTCGGGATGCGGAAGGTCTCGCGCACCTCGGCCCGGCCCCTGGCGACTTCCTTCTGGACGGAGTCGAGGAGCCCGGCCATCGCCTTCTTGATCTCGTCGGTCAGGTTGTAGATGACCGAGTAGAGGCGGATGTCGACGCCTTCCTTCTCGGCCAGCTCCTGCGCCTTCCTCTCCGGCCTCACGTTGAAGCCGATGACGATGGCCTCGGAGGCCGAGGCGAGGAGGACGTCGTTGACGGAGATCGCGCCGACGCCCGTGTGCAGGACGTTGACCTTGACCTTGGCGGTCGACAGCTTGTTGAGGGACTGGGTGATGACCTCCTCGGAGCCGTGCACGTCGGCCTTGAGGATGATCGGGAGCTCCTTGACCTCGCCCTTGGCCATGCGGGTGAAGAGCGAGTCGAGGGAGAGGCGCGAGGACTTGGCGAGGGCCTCCTCCCGCTCCTTCTGCTGGCGGAAGCCGGTGACCTGGCGGGCCTTCGACTCGTCCTCGACGACCTGGAGGGAGTCGCCCGAGTTCGGGATGTCGTCGAAGCCCATGACCTCGACCGGGGTCGCGGGGCCGGCCTCGAGGACGCGCTGGCCGCGGTCGTCGAGCATCGCGCGGACGCGGCCGACGGCCGAGCCGGCGAAGAAGACGTCGCCGACCTTCAGGGTTCCGTGCTGGACGAGGACCGTGGCGAGGGTGCCGCGGCCCACCTCGCGACGGGCCTCGAGGACGACGCCGCGGGCGGGCCCGTCGACGGCGGCCTTCAGCTCGAGGAGGTCGGCCTGGAGCAGGATCATCTCGAGCAGGGCGTCGATGCCGATCTGCTTCTTGGCGGAGATCTCGCAGGCGACGACCTCGCCGCCGTACTCCTCGACGAGGACGCCCTTGTCGGCGAGGGCCTGCTTGACCCTCATGACGTTCGCCTCGGGCTTGTCGATCTTGTTGATGGCGACGACGACCGGGACCTTCGCGGCCCGGGCGTGGTCGATCGCCTCGACGGTCTGGGGCATGACGCCGTCGTCGGCCGCGACGACGAGGACGACGATGTCGGTCGCCCGCGCGCCGCGGGCGCGCATCATCGTGAAGGCCTCGTGGCCCGGGGTGTCCAGGAACACGATCGCGCGGCCCTTGGCCTGGACGCGATAGGCGCCGATGTGCTGCGTGATGCCGCCCGCCTCGCCTTCGGCGACCTTCGCCTTTCGGATGGAGTCGAGGAGGGACGTCTTGCCGTGGTCGACGTGGCCCATGACGGTCACGACGGGCGCGCGCGGCTTGCGGTCCGCCGTGGAGCCCGCGTCGGCCTCGGCCGCCTCGGTAGCCGCCTGCTGGCGCGAGAGCTCGAGGTCTTCCTCGAAGGAGACGACGGCCGCGTCGATCCCGAAGTCCCGGGCGATCTCGACGGCGAGGGACGGGTTCACGGGGTGGTTGATCGCGGCCAGGATGCCGCGGCTGAGAAACGCCTTGACGAGGTCCTTGGCGAGGATGCCGGTCTTCTCGGAGAGCTCCTTGACGGTGACTCCCTCGGAGAGGAAGACGGGGCCGCTCTGGTCCTTCTTGACCTCCACGACGGCTCCG
>CALMDF010000149.1 GCA_937864895.1 uncultured Holophagales bacterium
TCGGCGGCCTCGTCGGCGCCTACTCGGCCGGCCGGCTGAAGGGCGAGGTCATCCGGGGCGAGGGGGTGTCGAAGGGCCGCCGGATCGCCCTCGCGATCGCCGGGGGCGTGATCATGGGCTTCGCGGCCCGGCTCGCCCGCGGCTGCACGTCGGGACAGGCGCTCACGGGCGGCGCGATCCTCTCCCTCGGCTCCTGGATCTTCATGATGTGCGTCTTCGCGGGCGGCTACCTCGCCGCTCCGTTCCTGAAGAGGGACTGGCGATGAACCTCCTCCCTCTCTACCCGAACGACGTCTTCGGCTTTCCCACCGGCCTCCTCGTCGGGACGCTCATCGGCTTCGCGTTCGGCTTCGTCCTCGAGCGCGCCGGCTTCGGGAACGCGAAGAACCTCGCCGCGCAGTTCTACCTGACCGACACCCGCGTCCTGAAGGTCATGTTCAGCGCGATCGCCACGGCCTGCGCCGGCCTCGGCCTCCTCGCCGGGCTCGGCGTCCTCGACCTCTCGCTCGTCACCGTCCCCGAGACGTTCGTCGGCCCTCACGTCGTCGGCGGCCTCCTCCTCGGGATCGGCTTCATGGTCTCCGCCTACTGCCCCGGGACCGGCGTCGTCGCGATGGCCTCGGGCAAGTGGGACGGCTTCTGGTCGATCGTCGGCGTCATGGCCGGCTCGCTTCTCTTCGGGTACGTCTACGCCCCGCTCGAGGGCTTCGACAGGCGCGGCGCCATGGGCTCGGTGACGATCGCGCAGGCGACCGGCCTGCCGTTCCCCGTCCTCGCGGCCGGCGTCGTCGCGATGGCCGTCGGGGCCTTCCTCGGCGCCGAGAAGCTCGAGGCGGTCTTCGCGCCGAAGCTCTCGAAGGCGGTCCCCGCCTCGAACCCGCCCGTCCGCAACCGCGTCTTCGCGGCGATGGGCACGGTCGCCGTCCTCGGCCTCGTCACGGTCGCGCTCCCGTCGCGCCCGCCGGCCGTCGCTGAAGAGCCGGTCTCGAAGATCGGCGCGGTCGAGCTCGCACAGAAGATCGTCGCCTCGCCGCAGGGGCTCTGGATCCTCGACCTGCGCGACCCGCGGGCCGCCGGGAAGGAGACGATCCCGGGAACGGTGACGCTCCCCGAGGGAACGTCGGCGGCGAAGTTCGCCGCGACCCTTCCCGCCACGCGCACCCTCGTCGCCTACGGCGAAGGCGACGTGGCGGCCCTTCCCGCGGAGCTCCGGGCCTTCCCGGGCGAGGTCCTCGTCCTCTCCGGCGGCTTCGACGCCTGGAAGGGCGCGGTCCTCGCCGCACCGGTACCCCCTGCCGACCCGACCCCGACTCTCATCGCGGAGTTCCGCATGAAGAGCGCCCTGAACGGCTACTTCACGGGAGCCGCGGCTGCCCCCGCGCCGAAGCTCGTCGTGAAGGCCGTCGCGACCTCCGCCGCGCCGAAGAAGGGCGGCGGCTGCTGACGACCTGATCCCGGCCGCGAGGCCGGCGCCCCTCCTCGATTCCGCGGACAGACCCGACTTCCGGCGCGACCCCGAGCGGCGCGCCACATGGAGAGTGTGCAATGAAACGCAATCCTGTCCTGGCGATCACGGCCCTCGCCCTTCTCGCCTTCGCGGGCCCCGCGCTGGCGACGAACGGCTACTTCTCCCTCGGCTACGGCACCCAGTACAAGGGGATGGCCGGCGCCGGCCAGGCGACGCACCTGAGCACGCTGGCGAGCGCCACGAACCCGGCCACGATCGCCTTCGTGAAGGGCTACGACATCGGCCTCGAGCTCTTCAACCCGAACCGCGAGTACACCGTCACCGGGAGCCCCTCGGGCTATCCCGGCACGTTCGGCCTCGCCCCCGGGACGTACGAGAGCGACTCGAGCCTGTTCTTCATGCCGAGCATGGCCGCAGCCTGGCACCTGAGCGACAAGGCCCACTTCGGGGTCGCCCTCTACGGCAACGGCGGCATGAACACCGACTACCCCAACCCCGTGTTCGGCCAGTCCCCGACCGGCGTCAACCTGATGCAGGCCTTCCTGGCCCCGTCGTTCGCGTACGACTTCGCGAACCACCAGTCCCTCGGCGTCTCGGTGATCGGCGCCTGGCAGAGCTTCGAGGCCAAGGGTCTCGGCGCCTTCGCGATGTTCTCCTCCGCCCCGACGAAGCTCACGAACAACGGGGCCGACACCGCGCTCGGGTACGGCGGACGGATCGGCTACCACGGCATGTTCGGCGAGCACGTCGGCGTCGGCGCCTCGTACCAGACGAAGATCGCCATGGGCGAGTTCGACGACTACGCCGGCCTCTTCGCCGAGCAGGGGGGGTTCGACGTCCCGGCGAACTGGTCGATCGGCATCTCGATCATGCCGGACAAGCGCTGGATCATCGCGGCCGACGTGCAGCAGATTTTCTACAGCGACGTCCGGTCGATCGGGAACCCGATGCTCCCGAACCTGATGCAGGCCCCCCTCGGAGCCGACGGCGGCGCGGGCTTCGGCTGGGAGGACGTGACGGTCTTCAAGATCGGCGCCCAGTACCAGGCGTCCGACACCTGGACTTTTCGCGCGGGCTACGCCCACTGCAACCAGCCGATTCCCGAGAGCGAGGTCCTCTTCAACATCCTCGCCCCCGGCGTCATCGAGGACCACGCCACGATCGGCGCCTCGATGCTCCTCTCGCCGAAGAGCGCCCTCCACTTCGCCCTGATCCGCGGCTTCTCCTCGTCCGTCGAAGGAGCGAACCCGCTCGAGGCTCCCGGTCAGCAGACCATCAAGCTGACGATGGACCAGTGGGAGCTCGAGTTCGGCTTCTCGTTCGGGTTCTGACGAGCCCGCCTCGAGGTCGATTCCACGAGAGGGCGGCCCGTCCGGGCCGCCCTCTTCGGTTTCAGGACGCCCGGCATCCGGGCTAGTCTCCCGGCGTGGTGACGTCGCCCCGGGAGATCGTCCTCTTCCTCCACGCGCTGCGCCTCGCCCGGCAGGCCCAGGCCGTGGGCCGGATTCCCCTCCCCGAGCTCGTCGCCGCCCTGCCCCGCCTCCGTGGACTCCCGCGCGGGATCGGCCCCGACGCCGCGCTGCGCGCCACGCTCCGCGCCGTAGACCGCGGCGGGCGTTGGTTCGGGTGGCTCGGGACCTGCCTCGTCAAGGCCCTTGTCCTCTCCGCCCTCCTCGCCGATCGCGAAGGCGTAGAGCTCGTCCTCGGCGTACGTCCCGGGAAGGGTCAGAACCCGATCGACGGGCACGCCTGGGTCCGGGTCGGCGAGCGCGAGATCAGCCTGCTGGGCCGCCTGGAAGCGGAGGGTGAGGGATACGTGACGATGACGGCGCTGCGGGTCCGGTCGGGCTGAAGGCGTCGCCTGCGGGGGAGACATGGTCCGAATACCGTTCACGAGCTCCATCCGGGTCCCCGAGGGGGTCCTCATGCGCGACCTCGGCGGCGAGGCGGTCGTCCTTCACCTCCCGAGCCAGGCCTACTTCGGCCTCGACGCCGTCGGGGCCCGGACGTGGACGCTCCTCGCGGCGTCACCGTCGATCCAGTCCGCCTTCGATTCGCTCCTGGCCGAGTACGACGTCGAACCGGGGGTGCTGCGCGCGGACCTCGAGGCGTTCGTCGCGGAGCTCGTCGCGAAAGGGCTCCTCGAGACGCGGACTTGAGCGGGATCGCGGGGATCGTCCGCTTCGACGGCGGGCCGACAGAACCAGCCCTCGTGGAGCGGATGACAGCCGCCATGTCCTTCCGCGGGCCGGACGGGATCCGTCACCGGGTCGAGGGGGCCGTGGCCCTCGGCCACTGCCTGCTCCGGACGACACCCGAGTCGCTGGACGAGGCGCAGCCCCTGGCAAGCGACGACGGCCGGGTCCTCCTCGTCCTCGACGGCCGGGTCGCCGACCCGGTAGAGCTGCGGCGGGAGCTGGAGGGGCGGGGAGTGCGCCTTCGCGACCGCTCGGACGCGGAGCTCGTCCTCCGCGCGTACGAGCTCTGGGGCCCGGACTGCCTCCGGCGCTTCGATGGGGATTTCGCGTTCTTCGCCTGGGACGCCCGCTCGCGGACGGCGCTCTGTGCCCGGGACCGGATGGGGAATCGTCCCTTCCACTACCACTGGCGCGACGGCGTCTTCGCCTTCGCGTCGGACCTTCGCGCCCTCCACGCCCTCCCGTGGGTGAAACGGGAGCTGAACGAGGGATTCCTCGCGGAGGCGCTCGCCGACGAGTGGCTGTCGCGGGAGGAGACGTTCTGGACCGGGATCGTCCGGCTCGTCGCCGCGCACCGGATGGTCGTCGGCGCGAACGGGTCGACTCCAGAGCGCTACTGGAGTCCCGACCTCGAGGCGCCGCTCCCCGCCCGGAAGGAGAGCGACCTCGCCGAGGCTTACCTCGTTATCCTGACGGAGGAGGTGCGGCGCGCCTCGCGATCGCACGCCCCCGTCGCCATCGAGGTCAGCGGGGGCCTCGACTCCTCGGCCCTTTTCAGCCTCGCAGCCCGGCTGGAGGCGAAAGGATCGTTCCCCGCTCCCGGGCTCGAGGGGACCACCCTCCTGATCGACGACGGCAGCACGGCGGACGAGCTGGATTACGCGCGGGCCGTCGCGCGGTTCGTCGGCCAGCCCCTCCGGGAGGTCCCTCCCACGCGAATGCCGCAGGAGTGGTACCGCGAGAGGGCCGAGGCGTTTCTGGATTTCCCCGGCTACCGGAACGGCGCCATGTTCGTCGACCTGAGGCGCGAGGCCCGGAGCCGGGGCTGCCG
>CALMDF010000150.1 GCA_937864895.1 uncultured Holophagales bacterium
GTGAAGGTGAAGGGCGTCGAGAGGCCCAAGCCCGGCACGGCGCTCCCCCCGGACGCCGAGGTCGTCGTCGAGGGGCCGGAGCACCCCTGGGTCTCGAGGGGCGGCGTGAAGCTCTCGGCGGGGCTCGACGCCTTCGGCATCGACCCGTCCGGCCGGACCTGCCTCGACGTCGGGGCCTCGACCGGGGGGTTCACCCACGTCCTCCTCACGCGGGGAGCGGCGCGCGTCTACGCGGTCGACGTGGGGCACGGACAGCTCCACGCGAAGCTCCGCTCCGATCCGCGCGTCGTCCTCCGGGAGGGAGTCAACGCGCGGCTCCTCTCGCGGGTCGAGGTCCCCGAGGCCTGTTCGCTCCTCGTGGCCGACGTCTCCTTCATCTCGCTCAGGCTCATCCTCCCCGCGGCGGTGCCGCTCCTGTCGCCCGGCGCCGAGGCGCTCCTCCTCGTGAAGCCCCAGTTCGAATCGGAAAGGGGAGAGGTGGGAAGGGGCGGAATCGTGCGCGACCCGGAGGTGAGGCGGCGCGCGACGGAGAGGGTCCTCGCGGCCGCCGAGGCGACCGGCCTCTCCTGCCGGGGGACCATCGAGTCGCCGATCACGGGAGCCGACGGAAACGTCGAGCTCCTCGCGGCCTTCCGACTCGGCGGGGCGGCGGCGGGGAGCGGCTAGAATCGGGCAATGCCCACGCCAAAGAGGGGGAGAAGGAAGGCCATCCGGCGGGTCGGCCTCGTCACCCGGACGACGAGCGGCGACGCCATCCACCTCACGAGGCGGCTCGAGGCCTGGCTCAGGAAGCAGGGCATCGAGGTCCTCCACGACGCCGAGTCGATGGGGTCCCGGCACTCGATGGGGGGCGTCCCGCGCGCGGAGATCTCCCGCCATGTCGACCTCCTCGTCACCCTCGGCGGCGACGGGACCCTCCTCTCGGTCGCACGGCACCCGTCGCCGGGCGTCGCGATCCTGGGGATCGACATCGGGACGTTCGGTTTCCTGACCGCCTGTCCCCCGGACGCCTGGGAGCCCCTCCTGACGGACGCCCTGGCGGGGAAGGCGCCTCTCGAGGCGCGGCGGATGCTCAACGTCGACGTCGTCGAGCCGGGGAGGCCGCGACGCCGCATCCGGATCATCAACGACGCCGTCATCGGGAAGTCGGCCCTCTCGCGCATCGCGACGATCCGCGTGGAGGTGGACGGGCGCCCCGTATCGCGGTACCGCGGAGACGGCCTCATCGTCTCGACGCCGACGGGTTCGACGGCCTACAACCTCTCAGCCGGCGGGCCGATCCTCATGCCGACGATGCCGGCGATCATCCTGACGCCCATCTGTCCGCACACGCTTTCGCTCAGGCCCGTCGTCCTTCCGGACCACGTGACTCTCGGCCTCGCGGTCGAAGGGGACCCGTCCGACGTCTTCCTGACGATGGACGGGCAGGAAGGGTTCCCGATCGGTTCGGCCACGCGCGTGAAGATCGCCCGGGCGCGCGAGACGGCCCTCCTCGTCCGGGCGCACGGGAGCACCTTCTTCGACGTCCTCGCCAAGAAGCTCTCGTTCGGCGGCGAGAACAAGTAGGCGGCCGCCGCGATGGGGGCGATGAAGCGGCTCAGGGGACGGATCCCCCACCCCCATCTTCCGAACCTCCTGCTCGAGCACGTAAGGGTCCTCAGGCTCTTCGCTCTTCTTTTTCTCTTCTCGGTCCTCGTCCTCTACGCGGTCTTCCGCCCGGCCCGATTCCAGGACCCGCTCCCCAGGCGGACCCAGACGCTCCTCTCGGAGACCCTGATGCGGCCCGTCACGATCGGCGGCTTCGACCTCTCCCTCGTCCCCCCCGCCTTCCTCGTGAGGGACTTTGCCGTGGGGAACGACCCGCGGGGCGTTCCCGGCGCCTGCTTTGCGGCGGAGGAGGTGAGCCTGCGGGGAATCCCGCAAGTCTCCGAGACGAGAGTCGACCTTCCCAAGGTGAGGCTCATCGCCCCCCGGATCGTCTTCGAGGTCTTCGACGACGGAACGAACAACTTCTCCACGATCGCCGCGGCCCTGCCGAAGGGAAAGGGAGGCGGCCGGGACGTGAGGATCAGGGAGGCGGTCCTGCAGCGGGGGACGTTCCGTTTCCGCGAGTGGAAGGCGAAGCTCGACGTCATCCTGTCGGACGCCGCGCTGACCGCCCGCTCCGGCAGGTTCTCGCGGACGACGAGGGCCTCCCTCGGCTGTCGCCGCGCCCGGCTCAAGCTCGACGACGGCGAGGTGCTCGACCTCGAGGTCGGGGTCGACCTGGTGCTCGCGCCGGGAAGCGTTCGCTTCCGGGGCATTCGCCTCCGGGGGAAGGACTTCTCGGTCGACGCCCTCGGCGGGATCCACGACCTCTCGAAGCCCGAGGTGAACATCCTCGCGCGCGCGAGGATGCGGGGCGAGGATCTCGACCGCTACTTCGGCGCGGGCGTGCCGCTCTCAGGTCCGGTCTCGGCCGTCGCGAGCGTCCGGGTTCCGCCGAAGGGGGGATTCCGCGTCCGCGGGAAGTTCGAGATCGGCGAGGGAGGGCGGTTCGGCCCGTTCCCGATGACGGGAGAGGGGTCGATCCGGGTCGATCCCGACGGCCTCCTCGCCCACGTTGCCCGCGCCGACTACGCGGGAGGGACTCTCGAGGCGCTCGTCCAGCTCGGGCGGCTGAAGGGGCCTCCGCTGCCCGTGAAGATCGCCGTCTCGGGGCGGGGAGTCGACTTCGGGCGGTTCTTCGCGGATCTAGGCCTTCCCGGGACGGGCCTGATGGCGCGCGCCGACCTCGACATGACGCTGACCTTCGGGCCGGGAGGCGCCGAGCGTGCCGACGGTTCCGGGAACATCCGCCTCGTCCCGGCGCCGGGCGTTCCCTCGGCGGTCCGCGGGCGGCACGCGCTCCCCGTCTCGGGGGGCGGCCCGCTCCTCGTGAAGAAGGGGTCGATCCAGTTCCCGCGTACCTCCTTCGTCACGGCCGGCGGACTGTCGGCGACGCTCGACGGGACGCTCAGGATCGGCACCTGGGAGCCGGACTGGGAGCTGACGATCGAGACGGCGAGGCTCGCAGAGGCGGACCGGCTCGCCGAGAACTTCTACGCGGCCATCCAGGGTGAGCCGCTCTCGCCACCCCTGAAGCTCGGGGGGGCGGGGCGTCTCGTCGCCCGGCTCCGGAGGAGTTTCTCCGACCCGCTGGTCAGCGGCCGCCTCGAAGCCTCGCCGCTGGTCCTCAGGGGGGTGCCGTTCGGCGAGACGACGGCCGACTTCGTCGTCGACCGGAACGTCCTGACCCTCCAGCCGTTCGACGCGCGAGACGGGGAGAGCCGGCTCGTGACGAGCGGGCAGGTCGCCTGGGGAGGCGCGCTCGGCCCGGAATACCGGCTCACGGGCCTCGTCACCCTCGCCGATCGCTGGCCCGTGGAACGGATCCTCTCGTTCCTGACGCTCGACCTGCCGATCACGGGGCTCGTCACGGGGCGCCTCCCGCTCGACGGCGTGACCCCCCGCATCGTGGGCGAAGGGGACCTCGTCTTCGAGTCCTCGAGACTCTGGGGGCAGCCCTTCGACCGGCTCGAGGGGAGGCTCGGGTTCGAGGCCGACCGCCTCCGTCTCTCCGCGGTCCGCGGGACGATGGGGGGCGGCACGGCCCGCCTCGACGGCTCCTTCCTGTACGAAAACGACGGTTTCGAGGTCGAAGCGTCGGCCGACTCCCTTCCGATCGAGCGGCTCGGCGCCCTGTCCGAGGGGGCGCCTGGCCTGACCGGGAGCCTCACGGTCCTCCTGGCCGGCGAGGGGACGCTCGAGAATCCCGGCCTTCGCCTGAACGGGACGATCGCGGACCCGGCCTGGAAGGGGACGCCCCTCGCGCTCCCGGGCAGCCCCGCCACCGTCCGACTCTCGCTCGACGGCGGGAAGCTGGACGCCGAGGTCGACGCGCCGCTTGCGGCGCGCCTGTCGGCGAAGGGCGATGGCCCGCGGCTCGACGTGGCGCTCGAGGTCCGGTCGCTGGCCGCCTACGGGTCGCTTCTCGGACTCCCCGCTTCGGCCGGGATCGACGGCACGGCGGCTCTCGAGGCGACGTTCGCGACGGACGCGGAGGGGGGCGCGGCGTCCGCCAGCGGCCGGTTCACCTCGCTCGACGCCGGGCTCGGCCCGCACCGCATCGGCCTCGCCGCGCCGGCGCCGTTCGAATGGAAAGACGGGCGGCTGACCTGGGACGGGCTCCGCGTCTCCGCCCGCCGGGAGGCCGGGGCCTCCGCGTCCCTGCCCGAGGGGGAGCTGACCGTGAGCGGCATCGTGGGGACCGGCGAGGTCGACGCGATCACCGTGCGGGCCCAGGGAACCCTCGAGGCGGCGCTCCTGACGCCGTTCCTCGATTTCACGAGCCTGGAAGGCCGGATGGCCGTTTCGTTGACGGCGTCGGGGACCACCGAGAAGCCCGTTCTCGAAGGGCGAGTCGACCTCGACGATCTCGAGCTCGTCACCTCTCCGGGCGAGACACCCGTCGAAGGGATCACGGGGACGCTGCAGCTGACGCCCGGGCGGATCACGACCGACGCCGTCTCCCTGCGCTGGAACGGAAACATCGACGTCGCCGGGGCCGTCACCCTGGACGGCCTCGCCATGTCGGGCCTGAGGCTGAACGTCCACCTCGGCAACGTGAGGAGCGAGCCGTTCGCCGGCCTCAGGACGGTCGTGTCCGGAGACCTCGTCCTCCTCGGCGACGACGAGATCCGTTCGGCGCGGGGCGAGCTCACGATGACCCGCGGGATCTACGACGAGGACCTCGACCTCTCCCTCCAGGCGCTCCTTGGGGGGCGGCGCGGCGCCACCGGGGCCGTCTCCGAGCCGAGCGCGTTTGACGACATGGCCCTCGAGGTGCGGCTCGCGGTCGCGCCCGGGGCGTTCGGGGTCCGAAACAACGTCGCGCGGATGCGTGGCTCCGGCGACCTGACGGTCCGGGGGACCTTCGGCAGGCCGCTCCTCCTCGGCGCGATCGAGGCTTCCGAGGGGGGGCGCCTCGAGCTTCGCGGGCTCCGCTACGACGTGACGAAGGCGAAGCTCGTCTTCGCCAACCCGGCCGCGAACGACCCCTACTTCGAGCTCGAGGCCCGCACCCAGGTCAAGGAGTACGCCATCACCCTCGGCGTCTCGGGAACCGCGTCCCGGATCGTGCCCCGGTTCACGTCGTACCCGCAGCTGCCCGAGGCGCAGGTCGTCTCCATCCTCGCGACGGGGGAGATCCCGAGCACCTCGGCGGGAAGCCTCGGCTCGGTCTCTCCGGTCTCGACCGACCAGGACATCGCCGCGGCGGCGAGGGAGCTGATCGCCGGCCTCGCGACCGACGCCGCCGCGAGCCGGACGAAGGAGTTCCTTCGTCTCGACCGGCTCCAGATCGACCCGGTCTTCATCGGTTCCACGTTCGACGCGCCCCGGCTGACGGTCGCCAAGCGCCTCTCGAACGACCTGACCCTGACCTACTCGTACAAGGCCTCCACCGACCAGGAGCAGGTCATCCTCGTCGAATACCAGGTCTCCCCGAGCGCCTTCGTGCAGCTCCTGCGCGACGAGAACGGCGTCTACTCGGCGGAGGTGAAGATCCGCCAGAGGCTTCGTTGAGGAGGCCCTTCGTCCCCATCCCCGTCCTTGCCCTCGCCGTCGGCCTCGCGGCCGCCCCGGCCGCGGCGACGGAGAGCCCCTGGGGCCGGAAGATCGAGCACCTCTCCTTCCGCGGCGACGCCCCGATCGAGGAGGAATCCCTCGCGAAGCTCACGGACGTCGAGCCCGGGAGCACGCTGACCGAGCGGGCCGTTCACTCCTCGCTCCGGAACCTCTTCGCCACCGGGCGTTTCGCCGACCTGGCTCTGGAGGCCGCGCCGACCGAGGGCGGCGCGGTCGTCACGATCGTCTTCGCGGCGACGGCCCGGGTGGCGAAGGTGAAGGTCACCGGCAGGGGCATCCCTGCGAAGGGACGGGTCGTCGACGCGATCGCCACCCGGCCCCGCGACTTCTGGAGCGAAGACCGCGGCCTCGCCGCGTCCCGCGCGGCTCTCCGGGTCCTCGAGGAACGGGGCCGCTTCGAGGCGGAAGTGAAGCCCGTCGTGGAGCCGGGCCCGGACGACACCTCCGTGAACGTCCGGTTCGAGGTGAGCCCCGGTCGTGCCGCCGCGCCGGCCCCGGCCGAGTTCTCCGGAGACCTCGGGCCGATGTCCGCGGAGGAGCTCCGGCAGCACGGAAAGCTCCGCAGGCAGAAGGTCTTTCGCGAGGCCGTGGCGCGCGAGGACGCGGAAAGGTACACGGCGCGGTACCGGAAGATCGGCCGCTCGCGGGCCGAGGTCCGTTACGAGAAGGTCGTCTACGACCGCGGAACCGGCCTGGCGACGGCTCGGTACGGGGTCTTTGCCGGCCCCGCCGTCGTCCTCGACGTCACCGGGATCAGGGAAGCCGAGGTTCGCCGCAACCCGGCGTCTCCGTGGGCGAAGGGAGACCCGCCGGACGGCGACGCCCTTGACCGCCTCCGCACCGCGCTCCTGGAGGAGATGCAGCGCAAGGGGTACGCGCGTGCCGAGGTCGAGGTCGAGGTGGAGGCCGCGCCGGACCGCGAGGAGGTGCGTCTCCACGCCGAGCGGGGAGACCGGTGGGTCGTGGGGCGGGTCTCGGTCGAGGGGGCCTGCGCCGTGCGAGAGAAGACGCTTCTCTCGGCGCTTCGGACGAGACCCCGGGGCCTTCTCGAGAAGGGGCGTCTCGTCGACGCGGACGTCGCCGCCGACCGGGCGGCCATCGCGTCCATCTACCGCGCGCGAGGTCTCCCGGATGCGAGGGTGGAGTCCGTCGAAGCCGTCCTGGGACGGCTGCCCTTCGAGCTCGACGTGATCTTCCGCGTCGTCGAGGGCGCTGGGGCCTGGTTCGGCCGGGTCTCGGTCGAAGGGAAGGGCTCCCCGGACCTCGACGCGGTGGCGAAGAGGTTCCGGGCGAAGCCCGGGGGTGCTTTCGTGCAGGAGGACGTCGAGTCGGACCTCGCGGCGCTGCGCTCGGCGCTCGGCGACGGCGGGTTCCCGGACGCCCGCGTCGAGGCGCGGACGACGCGGCGCTCCTCCGAGCCCGGCGCCCCGAGCGTCGTCGACGTCACCTACGCGATCTCCGAGGGCGAGCACGCGGTCTTCGGCAAGACCATCCTGCGCGGGATGCGCGCCACCCACCTCTCGGTCCTCCAGAGAGAGCTGGCCTACCGCGAGGGGTCCCCCTTCTCGATGGCGCGCCTCGTCCGGACTCAGCAGAACCTGGACCGGCTCGGCGTCTTCTCCCGCGTCGACGTCTCGGGCCTCGCCCCCGTCCCAGGAAGCGAGGCGCGATCGGTCCTCGTCACGGTCGAGGAGTCCAAGCCGTGGAGCCTCCTCTACGGTCTCGGCCTCGAGTACGACGCCCGGGCCGAGCGGGCCCTGAACCCCCGCCTCTCGCTCGCCCTGACGCATACGAACCTCTTCGGTCGCGCGATCGCGGGAGTCGTCGAGGCGCGCTACTCGCGACGGGACTCGAGGGTTCTCGTGCGGGTGGCCGACAGGTCGATCTTCGACTCGGGGCTCGCCGGAGCCCGCACGGGATACATCGCGGACTAGATCCGGGAGGCGTATTCCGTACGACGGGGAGGTGCGTTCCTCGAGGTGGGCCGGCCCATCGTCGATCTTCTCAATGTGGCGGTCCGGTACCAGTACGAGATC
>CALMDF010000151.1 GCA_937864895.1 uncultured Holophagales bacterium
GTGCGGGTCGGAGCCCTTGTAGTACTTCCGCCCGTCGACCTCGACGCCTTCCTCGACGACCTTCTTGGCGTTGTCCCAGGCGCCGCCCGCGTTCGACTGGAAGATCGCGAGGAGGACGCCGGTCGCCGTCACTCCCGCGAGAAGGCCCCCGAGCATCTCGGCTCCTGACCCCAGGCCGAGAAGCCTCGGGCCGAACCCGATGGCGACGGGCACGATCACCGCGAGGAGGCCGGGAGCGACCATCTCCTTGATGGCGGCCGTCGTCGAGATCTCGACGCACTTCCCGTACTCGGCCTTCCCGAGCGCGTCCTCGAAGATCTTCTGGTCCTCGACGGGCCAGTCCTTCAGGTCCTTCCCGGAGTGCGCGTCCATGGCGAAGATGGCCGCCTTGAGGGCGGGGATCTCGGAGAACTGGCGGCGGACCTCCTGGATCATCGCCATCGCCGCGCGGCCGACGGCCGCCATGGCCATCGACGAGAAGAGGAACGGCATCATCGCCCCGATGAGGAGACCGGCCATGACCTCGGCCTTCGAGACGTCGATCGTCTTCAGGTGGGCCGCGGTCATGAACGCCCCGAAGAGGGCGAGCGCCGTGAGCGCCGCGGAGGCGATCGCGAACCCCTTGCCGATCGCGGCGGTGGTGTTCCCCACCGCGTCGAGCTTGTCGGTGCGCTTGCGAACCTCCTTCGGGAGCTCGGCCATCTCGGCGATCCCGCCCGCGTTGTCGGAGATCGGGCCGTAGGCGTCGACGGCCAGCTGGATCCCGGTGTTCGAGAGCATCCCGACGGCCGCGATGGCGATGCCGTAGAGCCCGCCGAAGTGGAAGGCCCCGATGATCGACGCGGCGAGGATGAGGATCGGCCAGGCCGTCGAGCGCATGCCGACCCCGAGGCCCGCGATGATGTTCGTGGCCGCGCCCGTGACCGACTGGTTGACGATGGAGACGACCGGTCCGGTGCCCGTACCCGTGTAGTGCTCGGTCAGGAGGCCGATGGCGAGCCCGGCCGCGAGGCCGATGACGGTCGCGAAGAAGATCCCGAGGGACGTGATGGTCCTCTCGGAGCCGTAGAGCAGGTCGTCGAAGACGAAGCTCGCCGGAAGCATCCCGCGGATGATGAAGTAGGAGAGAACGACCATCACGATCGACGAGCCGAACTCGCCCGTGTTCAGGGCGCGCTGGGGCGATCCGCCCTCCCTGACCCGGACGAAGAAAGTGCCGGCGATGGACGTGAGGATCCCGACGCCGGCGAGGACGAGCGGCAGGAGGACGGCGGAGAGCCCGTCGAAGCCGTCCGCGGTGAAGGGCTCGCCCGAGGCCAGGTGGCCCGCCATGAACGACGCGCCGAGGACCATCGAGCCGACGATCGAGCCGACGTACGACTCGAAGAGGTCGGCTCCCATCCCGGCGACGTCGCCGACGTTGTCTCCGACGTTGTCGGCGATCGTGGCGGGGTTCAGCGGGTGGTCCTCCGGAATCCCCGCCTCGACCTTGCCGACGAGGTCGGCACCGACGTCCGCGGCCTTCGTGTAGATACCCCCGCCGACGCGGGCGAAGAGGGCGATCGAGCTCGCACCGAAGGAGAAGCCGGTGATGACCGTGATCGTCCGGTTCACGTCCCCCGCGAAGAACTTCGAGAAGAGGAGGAAGCGCGTTCCCAGTCCGAGGACGCCGAGCCCGACGACCCCGAGGCCCATGACCGAGCCGCCGGCGAAGGCGATCTCCAGGGCCGGGCCGAGCCCTCGGCGGGCCGCCTGGGTCGTCCTCACGTTCGCCTTCGTCGCGACCCTCATCCCGATCAGGCCGGCCAGGGCCGAGCAGAGCGCGCCGGCGACGAAGGCGGCCGCGATGAGGGGGTGAGACTCCTTCTGCATGGCGCCGGAGAAGCCCAGGAGGGCCGCCACGACGATCACGAAGACCGTGAGGAGCCTGTACTCCGCCCTCAGGAACGCGATCGCGCCCTGCTGGATGGCCGCGGCGATCTTGACCATCCTCTCGTTGCCGGGGTCCTGGCGGGACACCCACCTGGACTTCAGCCACGTGTAGAGGAGCCCGGCGAGCCCGAGCACGGGAATCAGATAGACGAGAGTGTCTGCGTTCATGCGCCTCCGCTCCGGAGTCGGGCCTGAGGGGGCCCGAGCGGGCGGATGGTCTCACGCTCCGCCCGGGAGGCCAAGGCTCCCCCCGGGGGCCTTCAGAGAAGGAGAGAGAAGACCTCGTTCGAGAGGAGGGCCCCATTCCGGGTGAGGCGGACACGCCCTCCCTCGCGCTCGAGGAGCCCCGCCTCGAAGACGTCTTCCATCCGGCGCCTGTCGGAGGAGGGGAGGGTCGCCAGGGCCGCCTCGAACGCCTCCACCTGGACCCCGGCGGCGAGCCGGAGGCCGAGGAGGACCCCTTCCCGGAGGGCCGCTTCGGGCGGGAGGGCCTCCCGCGAGACGAAGGCGGTCCCCGATTGCCCGACGGACCGGAGGTAGGACGGAATGGAGCCGCTGTTCACGCGCCGGACGATCCCGTCGAACGATGCGGCCGAGACGCCGAAGGCGACCACGGGATCGCGCCGCCAGTACTTCAGGTTGTGCCGGCTCTCCTCCCCCGGCTTCGCCCAGTTCGAGGTCTCGTACCGAGGGAGGCCGCCCGCCGTGCAGAGGTCGTCGACCTCCTCCCACCGGGCGGCCATCTCGTCGTCCCCGGCGAAGAGACCCGGGGCGGCCTCTCTCATCGCGACGAGCCTCGGGGCCTTCTCGATCTCGAGAAGGTAGACGGAGACGTGACCCACGCCCGACGACAGGATGGCCTCCAGGCTCCGTCGCAGGCTCTCCCTCGTCTGGCCCGGGATTCCGATCATCAGGTCGGCAGAGACCCTGAGACCGAGGAGGAGAGCCCGCCGGACAGCCTCGAGCGCCGCCGCGGCGTCGTGGCGCCTCTCGAGCGGCTCGAGCTCCTCGTCTTCGAGGGACTGGACCCCCACCGAGAGGCGCGTCACGCCGAGGCCGGCGAGGGCCGAGAGGCGTCCGTCGTCGAGGTCGTCGGGGTTCGCCTCTGCGGTCACCTCGGCGCCGGGGGAAACGCCGAACGTCTCCCCGATCGCGGCCAGGACCCTGCCGAGGTTCGCCGGTTCTGCGAAGGACGGCGTCCCGCCGCCGAAGTAGACCGAGTCCACGGGGCCGTCCACCTCCCCGCCCCTGGCCCGGACTTCTCGGACGAGGGCGTCGAAGTACTCTCCCTCGGTTTCCCGGCCGGTGACGGCGACGAACGAGCAGTAGGAGCAGCGGTGCGCGCTGTAGGGAACGTGGACGTACGCGCCAGGACGTTCCGTCACGAGCCGAGGAGGGAGCGCAGCCTGTCGTCGCGCGAGGGGGCGGAGCCGGCGGACCCGAGGAGGCGCTCGACGTACTTGGCGAGGACGTCCACCTCGACGTTCACACGGTCCCCGGGGCGGCGCCGGGAGAGGGTCGTGGCCCGGTAGGTCTCGGGAATCACGGCCACCCGGAGCTCGTCGCCGTCGAGCTCCGCCACCGTCAGCGAAATGCCGTCCAGGGCGATCGAGCCCTTCTCGACGACGTATCGCGCCCACGCCTCGTCGAGCCTGACCCCGAGGGTCCAGAAGCCCCCGTCGCTTTCGAGCCGGGTCACGGGGGCCGTCCCGTCGACGTGCCCCTGGACGACGTGGCCTCCCAGGCGCGCCCCCATGGCGAGGGCCCGCTCCAGGTTCACGGCGTCCCCCGGCCGGAGCGTCGCGAGCGTCGCGCGTTCGAGCGTCTCGGCCGAGACGTCGAACCTCAGGACTCCGCCGGCCGCCGGGACGGCGGTCAGGCAGACCCCCGACACGCTGACGCTCTCCCCGCGCGAAGCCTCGCCGAATGCCTCCGGCGCGTCGACCTCGAGAACGGCGCCGCCCCCCCCTTGCCTGCGAAGGGAGCGGACGGAGGCGACGGCCTCGACGAGCCCTGTGAACACGGCGCGATCCTACGCCGCTCCCGGCCACGAGAGGCGGCCGGTGACGCGGTAGCCGTCGCCGAGGGGGGCGACCTCGAGGCCCGTCAGCCGGGCGGCGTCGGAAAGCCTCGGGAATCCGGCGCCCGACAGCGCCGCCGGCGCGCCTAACCCGCCCAGGAGAAGCGGCGCGTGGTACCCCGTCAGGCGGTCGGCGAGGCGCGATTCCACGAAGCCCCAGGCGGTCTCTCCCCCGCCCTCGACGAGGAGCGAGCGGACCTCGAGGCGGGCCAGCTCCTCGAGGAGAGCGGAGAGGTCGACGCGGCCGGCGTCTCCCGACGGGAGCGACAGGACGCGGACTCCGCGCTCCCGGAACGGGGCGAGCCTCGGGTCGGCTTCGGCGATCGACGTCACGAGCCACGCCTCCCCGGGAGCGTCCGGCGAGAAGACCCGGCTGCCGGCACCGACCCGGAGCCGTCCGTCGACGACGATGCGCCTGTGCGGCTGGATGGAGCGGTTCAGGCCCCCGCGCCTCGTCAGCGCGGGGTCGTCCGCGACGACCGTTCCGGCTCCGACGAGGACGGCGTCGCACTCCTCGCGGAGCCGCATCGCGTCCGCCCGGGCCTCCTCCCCCGTGATCCAGCGGCTCTCGCCGTCGACGGTCGCGGT
>CALMDF010000152.1 GCA_937864895.1 uncultured Holophagales bacterium
TGCCTTCTACTTGGTGCGGTCCTGCGAGCGAACTGACTCTCATCAGGCACGAGGATCGTCTCTCAAGCAGTGGCGATTCCTGCCGCCCACACCCGCTCCCCCCGATACCACTCCGCCAGCCGCGCCACCCCCTCCTCGCAGCTCACCCTCGGCCCCCACCCCAGTTCCCCCCGCGCCCGCGAGATGTCGGCCCACGTGGCCGGCACGTCCGCCGGGCTCGGCGGCAGGTGCTCCACCTTCACCTCGCGTCCCGCCGCCTTCGCGACGAGGCCGAGGAAGTCGAGGAGCTTCACGGGGTGGTCGTTGCCGAGGTTGTAGGGGCCTTCTCCGCCGCGGTCGAGGGCGGCGAGGGTGCCGTCGGCGATGTCGTCCACGAAGGTGAAGTCGCGGGTCTGGGTGCCGTCTCCGTAGATGCGGATGGGGCGGCCCTCGAAGGCCCACTGGGTGAAGCGGAAGGGGCTCATGTCGGGCCGGCCGGCGGGGCCGAAGACGGTGAAGTAACGGAGGACGGTGCTGCGGATGCCGTGCAGGCGCCCGTAGACACGGCAGACCTCCTCGGCGGCGAGCTTCGAGGCCGCGTAGGGGGAGAGGAGGTTGCCGAGGGGGGCGTCCTCGCGGAAGGGGATGCGGGTGGAGTCGCCGTAGACGGAGGAGGAGGAGGCGAGGACGAAGCGGCCTACGCCGTGGGCGCGGCACGCGTCGAGGAGGGCGAGGGTGCCGAGGACGTTCGTCTCGTAGTAGACGCGGGGGATCTCGACCGAGGGGCGGATGCCGGCGCGGGCGGCGAGGTTGACGACGGCGTCGAACCCGCCCGCGGAGGCGAAGACCCGGTTCACGGCGTCGACGTCGGCGACGTCGGCCTTCTCGAAGGCGAAGCCCGGGCGGCCGAGGAGGCGCGCGAGGCGCCACTCCTTGAGGCGGACGTCGTAGGCGTCGTTCAGGTTGTCGAGGCCGACGACGGTGTCGCCACGGTCCAGGAGCCGATGACAGACGGCCGACCCGATGAAGCCAGCGGCCCCCGTCACCAGGACCTTCAAGCGCACCTCGCAGGGCCCCGGGACCCGGGGCCCCCTTCGTGAAGGGTCTTCAAGCTCTCTCTGTGCCTACAGGTCGAACTTCAGGCCCGCCAGGATGCGCCACTCCCGCCACTTCCACTCGGTGTTCCCCATGGCCGCGGTGTCCGTGAGGCCGTAGCTGTAGCGGGCGTCCGCGGTGAGGGCGGTGGTGGCGCCGAGGCGGTAGTCGAAGCCGACGCCGAGCTCGAGGGCGAGCCAGACGCTCGAGAACTGGCTCTTGACGTTCTCCTTGCTCGAGACGCCGTCGGCGGTGTTCGTCGCGTCGATCGACACGGGAATGATGGTGTTCCACCCCGCGAAGACGAAGGGCCGGAAGTCGCCCTGCGGGAAGCGGTACTTGACGTGGAAGGGGATCTCGATGGTGTCGAACGTGTACTCGGACGAGATGTCGCCCTGCGGGTTGCCCTGGTCGTTCATGCCGCCGAAGAACAGCGCCGACGCCTCGCGGCGGGCGTAGAGGACCTCGGTCTCGAGGGTCCAGGCCTTGTAGAGCTGCCCTTCCAGGGCGAGGCCCGCGACGATGCCGCCGGAGGCGTCGGCCTCCTTCACGGCCTGCGCGTCGGTGGTGACGTCGGTGCTGGGCGCCCCGTATCCGGCCTTGAGGCCGAGCCGAAGTCCTTCCTGCGCCGTCGCGGGCAGGGCGGCGGCGAGCATGGGAAGGCACAGGAGCACGATGGCCGGAGACCGCTTCATCTGATTTCCTCCTTGGGGTATGTCCTGGTTATCTTCTCATCGGGCGAGCGCGGGTGCACTCCCCCGGGGTCATCGGGCGGGCCTGGCCCCGGCGTCTACGGCCGGGAGGGGCTCGGGGTGCGGCTCCCGCCTCGGGCCGACGCCCGGGGCTGTCTCTTCCCTCTTCGCGATGAGCGTTCCCTCGAACGCCACGTTGAAGTTGAAGAAGGCGATGCCGCGGAGGCTGCAGACGTCCTCGACCTGGTCGGTGACGTCGGCCGGGATCCTGGGGGTCGTGACGACGACGCCCCGGGCGCCGTACCTCTCGACGAGGGCGTCGAGCTGGTCGAGGGTGCCGAGGACGGGGAGCCCGTTCAGGGTGAGGCCCTGCTTGTCGGGGTCGTCGTCCACGAAGCCGATGGCGCGGAGGGGGGCGACGGGGTTCGCGGTCAGCTCCCTCACCGCCATCGACCCGCGCCGCCCCGCCCCGTAGAGGAGGACGGGCGCCCCGGGGGCGGCGGACCGGCTCCGCCAGTAGGCGAGGAGGCGGTACGAGGCGCGGCTCGTGTTGGCGAGGAGGAGGAGGACGAGGGTGAAGACGACGAAGAGGGAGACGGGGGCGTGGAACCCGAGGAAGAGCGCCTCGATGACCGCGGCGCAGAGGCCCGTCAGGAGGACGGCCGCCGTGGGGCGGAGGAGGTCCTCGATGGTGGCGTGGCGCCAGCGGCCCTTGTAGAGGCCGAAGAGCTGGAAGGTGCCGAAGACGAGGAGGGGGACGACGGCGCCGAGCTCGAGGGCGAGGGCGCGGTGGGTGACGAGGCCCCAGTCGTCCCACTTCAGGCCGATGGCGAGGTAGAGCGCGACGACGGCCATGAGGAGGTCCACGAAGACGACGAAGAAGCCGGTCTTCAGGACCGCGGAGTCGTAGAACTGCAGGACGGTGCCGCGGCGGATGACGGCGAGCTCGTCGTAGCCGAGCCTCGAGATGCCGACGAAGGCGGCGCCGAGGAGGGCGGCGAGGAAGAGCGCCGACCCGGCCGAGGAGAGGAAGAGGGAGCCGAAGGCGAGCGCCCCGCAGGCGACGCCTATGCCGTGGAGGACGAGGACCGCCCGCCGCTGGGTGAGGCCGAGGGCGAGGAGCCTGTGGTGGATGTGCTGGCGGTCGGCGTCCATGACGCCGTTGCCCGGGACGAGGTCGAGGCGGCCGAGGAGGCGGCGGACGATGGAGAGGAGCGTGTCTACGAGCGGGACGCCGACGATGACGACCGGCACGAGGACGGCGAGGCCCGCCGAGAGGAGCGCGCCCCCCTTGAGGCAGAGGCACGCGAGGACGAAGCCGATGGTGCAGGCCCCCGAGTCGCCCAGGAAGACCGACGCGGGGTGGAGGTTGTAGCGGAGGAAGCCGAGGAGGGCCCCGGCGAGGGCGAGCGGGAGGACGGCGACGTCGATGCGGCCGGCGAGGAGGAAGACCCCCGCGAGGCTGAGCGACGAGATGAGCGCGAGGCCGGCGGAGAGGCCGTCGAGGCCGTCGATGAGGTTGAAGGCGTTCGTGAGGCCGACGATCCAGAGGAGGGAGAGCGGCCAGGCGAGGAG
The DNA here is from genome assembly GCA_937864895.1 of uncultured Holophagales bacterium. GTDB lineage: Bacteria > Acidobacteriota > Thermoanaerobaculia > UBA5066 > UBA5066 > UBA5066. Next base: position 3,342 of record CALMDF010000152.1, read on the forward strand.
GCCGAGGTGGATCTGGGCCCCGAAGAGGTGGACGTGCGGGTTGAGGACGAACCCGTTCGCCATGACGATGCCCGCGCCGAGCGCCTGGACGGCGAGGCGCGTGAGGGCGCGCTGGGGCCGGACGTCGTCGAGGAGCGAGATGGCGAAGACGGGGAGGAGGCCGAGGAAGAGGCCCGAGGCGATTCCCGGGTTCGGGATGCGCGGGACCGGCAGGAGGCCGAAGACGACGGCCGCCGTGACGAGCCCGAACGCCGCGATGACGGCCACGCCGCCGAGCCGCGGGATCGGCGCCTTGTGGACCTTCCGCTCGTTCGGGTGGTCCACCGCCCCGAGCCGCACGGCAAGCCGCTTCGCCAGGGGCGTGAGCCCGAGGGAGAGGAGCGCCGCGGCAAGGAACGGGAAGGCGAGGAGGAGAGGCTTCATTGGGCTGGGGGGTCTGGTCTACGTTCTACACTCTGCGGGGGGAGGGGGCGTCAGCAAGGCGGTGACGGGTGCGGGGGGACGTCACGGCCTGCCCCTGGCGGACCGGATCGCCTTTTCCGCGAGGTCTCGCCCGTAGAGCTTCCGGAGCAGCTCCTCTTTCAGCCAGGTCTCGTCGCGGGAGGGGTTCCTCAGCCGGAGGCCCGCAAGCGCCGCCTCTCGTGCGAGCTCCGACACCGCGAACGCCGCCTCGACCCTCCCCTCGGGCCCGATGCGGGCGTGGATCTCCCGGACTTTCGCCCAGGCGCTTTCGGACGTGTCGAGGGGACGGGAGAGCAATACCGCACCAGCCTTGGGCTCCCACCCGGGGTCCAGGAGGTCCTTCTCGGCCTTGTCCACGAACTGCCGGACCATGGGCTCCGGGGTTTCAGGCGGCATGAAGAACGACGCCTTCTCGGGCCGCCGAGTAGAAGACGTGACCGCGCCATCCGCTGAACCGGGCGAACTCATCTGGGGTCACGACCGCGAGGTCCATGGGGAAGCCGACGCGGCCAAGGGCGAGCCGGACCGCCGCAGTGCGATTGAAAGGCGGATTCTCGTCTTTCCAGACGACGATCAGGTCGATGTCGCTGTCGGGCCGCGCATCCCCGCGCGCCCGTGAACCAAACAACAGAACCATCGACGGAGCGAACTCGGCGACGATCCGCCCGACGACTTCCCGAACGCGAGGGTCGACGTCTTCAGGCTTCATTGAAGGTCTCGGTCAGTGGGTATGTTGCCACGAACGTTTCGGGGTCTGGTCTACGTTCTACACTCTGCGGGACGGCAGAGCTCCCG
>CALMDF010000153.1 GCA_937864895.1 uncultured Holophagales bacterium
CGCTTCACGTCGACGAAGACGGCGTGGCTCCCGGTGGGGGCGACGACCGGCACGCCGGCGTCGACGAGCCGCGCGGCGAGCCAGGCGGCCTGCTCGACGCGGGTGCGGATGTAGCGGTCGTCGAGCATCTCCTCGACGCCGCGCGCCATCGCGGCGAGGTCGGCCGCGGGGAGGCCGCCGTCGTGGACGCCGCCCTCGTAGATCCGGAGCTTCTCCTCGGCGAGGCGCGCCCACTCGGCGTTGTCCTTGAAGGCGAGGAGGCCGCCGATGTTGATGAGGAAGTCCTTCTTCCCCGAGACGGTGCAGCCGTCGCCGTGGGCCATCATCTCGCGCACGATGTCGCGGATCTGGGTGTGCTTGTAGCGCGGGTCGCGCTTCTGGATGAAGTAGGCGTTCTCGACGGCGCGCGTCGCGTCGAAGAGGACCGGGATCCCCTTCGGGCGGCAGTAGGCGTAGACCTCGCGGAGGTTGTCCATCGAGACCGGCTGGCCGCCGGCCATGTTCACCGAGAGCTCGAAGGAGATGTACGCCACCTTCTCCGCCCCGTGCTCCTTCACGATGGCGTCGAGCTTCTTCAGGTCGATGTTCCCCTTCCAGGGGAACTCGCTCTCCGGCTGGTGCGCCTCGTCGACGATGATGTCGACGAAGATGCCGCCCGGAAGCTCCTGGTGGGCCTTCGTCGTCGTGAAGTACATGTTCCCCGGGACGTACTGGCCGGGCTTGATGAGGACCTCGCTCTGGATGTGCTCCGCCGCGCGGCCCTGGTGCGTCGGGAGGATGTACTGGTAGCCGTAGATCTCCCTCATCGCGTCGACGAACCGGTGGTACGCCTCGCTCGTCGCCGGGGTGGCGTTCGCGCCGTCGTACGCGGCCCACTGCTCGGTCGACATCGCCGTCGTCCCCGAATCGGTGAGGAGGTCGATCGTCACGTCGGCCGAGCGGAGGAGGAACGTGTTCCAGCCCGCCTCGCGGACCGCCTTTTCGCGCTGCTCGCGAGTCGTCATCCCGATCGGCTCGATCGTGTGGATGACGAACGGGTAGCAGTCGAAGTCGTAGGTGGCGAGGTCGGCGTAGACCGACCGGAAACGCATCTTGTCGTTCCACGGGCTGTCCGCCTCGACGTCGAGCGGGGCGACCTTCTCGCGCTGCCGGAAGAGGGAGATGACCGCGTCGGCGACCTGGTCGAGCTGCCAGTTCGTCATCGCGAGGCGCGGGATCTGGATCGGCAGCAGGTGGTCGTGCCCCTTCCGGCCCGGGACGATCGTGCGGACGGCGGCCGACTGGTAGAGCGCGGCCGCGAGTGCCTGCTCCGGGAAGTCCGGCACGTGCGGGAGGAACTCGTCGGCCTTGACGTAAGCGCCGTCGCAGCCCCGCTCGAGTGGCACCCCGGCCTCGCGCAGGCGGGCCGTGAACCGCTCCGTCTGGTGCATGACCCACTGGACCTCGTCCTCGGCACCCATCTCGGAGAGGCCGCGCGCGAAGACCTCCATCGTCCGGCCGGCCATGCCGCCGTACGTGTGGAGCCCCTCGTAGAGGACGACCTCGTTCATGAAGTGCTCGTGGTCGGCCGGGTTGTCCGTCGCGAGGAGGCCGCCCGTGTTCGACTTCGGGTCCTGCGCGCCGTCGAGGAGGATGACGTGGGCCGTCTTGGCGATCTGCTTGACGATGTCGGCGATCGACCGCTCGGCCTGACCGGCCTCGTGGCGCTGGACGTACCAGGCGTTCTCGATGACGCGGGAGACGTCCAGAACGAGGCGGAGGCCGTGCCGGTCGGCCGTGGCGCGGACGGCGCGGAGGTTCGCGAGACTGAAGGGGTGCTGCCCGTCGGCGAAGGACTGGAGGAGGACGACGGCGGCCTTCTGCTCGGAGAGCAGCGTGTCGAGCTTCGGGATGTCGACGTTGCCGGTGAAGACGGGCTCGTAGCGGTCCCTCACGTCGGCGATCTCGATCGCGCGGGGCGTCCAGACGTCCACCCGGCCGATCGCGTTGCTCGGGACGAGCGAGCTCCTCGGGATGATCGTCGTGACGAGGAGCTTGATCGCGCCCAGGCTGTTGTGCGTCGGGCAGACGTAGGTGTGGCCGAGGACCCGGTTCACCGCGTCGACGAGCGTGTCGAAGTTGCGGGCCCCGGCGTAGGCCTCGTCGCCGACGAGCTGTCCGGCGATCTGGTCCTGGCTCATCGCGCTCGTCCCGTACGACAGCATGTCGAAGGCGACCTGCGACGGCACCAGGTTGAAGGTGTTGAAGTGCGCCCGGGAGAGGTTCCGCTTCCGCTCCTCGAGGGTCGGGAAGGAGATCAGCCGGACGGTCTTGATCTTGTGGGGTTCGTGGAGAGGTGTGGTGGGGGGCACTTCTCGTCCTCCTGTCGAAGGGAATCGTAGGGAGGGGCGGCCTCCTGGGGAATCTCGATCAGAAGGTCTCTGTCAGAATGGTCTAATATTCGGAAGGGGTATTGGCAGAAAGTGTTTCCGACCGTTAAGCTTCTCGACGCGAAGGGGTGGGCGATCCTCCGGGAGCTCCAGCTCGACGCCCGCCTCAGCTTCTCCGAGCTCGGCCGGCGGGTCGGTCTCTCGACTCCCGCCGTCGCCGAGCGCGTCAGGAACCTCGAGGCCGCAGGCGTCATCCTCGGCTATCGAGCCGACGTCGACCCGAGGAAGCTGGGGCTGCCGATCCTCGCGATCGTGAGGCTGAACGTCATGGGCGACGTTCTCCCCCGCGTCACCGCGCTCGTCCGCGGGCTGCCGGAGGTCCTCGAGTGCCACCGCGGCACCGGCGGCGACTCGTTCACTCTGAAGGTCGCGGTTGCCACCGTCGGCCAGCTCGAGACGCTCATCGACCGTCTCACGCCTTTCGGGACGACCTCGACCTCGATCGTCCTCTCCTCGCCGGTCGAACGCCGGACGATCGAGAAGCCCCTGGCCACGCCCGTGCGGGCCGTGAAACCCGCAAGGCCCGGGGGAAGAGCGACCTGACCGGGCCGCGGGCCGGCCGGCCTACTTCTGGGTCTCCGCGAAGTACTCGTGGTTGTCGGCGTTCGTCGTCGCCCTGGCCGGGTCGGTGTTGGCGAAGTTCTTCGCATTCGCCGTGCCGTAGGCCCAGTCGTCCGTGCCCGCCGTGGCATTGAAGTGGCTCATTTCGTGGATGAGGGTGCCCGCCTTCGTGTCGGGGTAGTTGTCGTCGGACGCCTTCCAGAAGACCTTGCAGACGTAGATCGTGTAGGGCTTGCTGGGGTAGACGTAGGCGTAGTAGTTCTGGTTGCACCCGCAGTTGTAGGTCGCCAGGCCCTCCGAGAACGCCTTCGAGATCGTCGAGAAGTGGTTCGTCACCGCGCTCCAGCCGTAGAGGGGCGAGTACAGCCCCGTGTTGTCGAACCAGGTCTTGTAGAGGCCTCCCGAGTCATTCGTCGAGTTCCCTGTGTTCAGGTAGTTCAACGCTTTCAGCGACCTCGTCGTGGCGTTCCCTTCCGCCTTTACGAGGACGCTCTGCTGCTCGACCGTGCACCTCGTGTACTTGCCGCCGCTTCCGGGCTTGCCCAGCGCGCCGACGACGTTCTCCGGGGCGAGGTCCCGGCGCGGCTCGCGCCCCGCGAAATAGAGGAAGACCTCTCTGGCCTCGGAGGGGTCTGCGGCGGTCGCGGCCTCCCCGGTGTCCCACGGCATCACCCGGGCCTGCCGCCGCTCGCCGCCGCGGAAGCGGAGCGCGTAGCGGCCGGGCTCGGACATGTCGTACGCCGTCGACGGGTCGAACGTGAACGTCATCGTCTCGCCCGGCTGGAGCTCGAGGTAGTCGTCGAGCTCCGGCACGGCTCGCTTGACCAGCTTGCCGATGTACGTCACCGGCTGGCCGTCCCTCTCGACGCGCAGGATGTCCGCTTCGATCCCGTCCACCGGCGTGTCCCACCGAAGGACGAGCACGCTGCGCGCGGTCGTGTTCGTGAGCGAGTAGGTGACGCTGATCTCTTCCGAGCTCTCGAACCGCCACTTGTCGACGCTCAGGCCCGCCCGCACGCCCTCGACGGGCGCCGCGGACGCCGACGCCGTCGCCGCCAGGGCGACCACGGCCACTGCCACGAAAACGAGGCTACGGAATCGCATCGTCGCGCCCTCCACTCTTTCCCTATGTCTGGAAACCGGCTGTCTTGACGCGATTTTATCGGCGAGGGCTGGATTCGCGAAGCCCTTTCGGGTCTCCGCGCTGGCCGACGTCCGCGGCTTCCCCTCAGCCCTGGCGGCCCTCCACGGCTGAGAGCAGCAGGACGGCGGCCAGTCCCAGCCGGCGGTCGAGGATCCGGGCGTCGTCCGGGGAGAAGTCCAC
>CALMDF010000154.1 GCA_937864895.1 uncultured Holophagales bacterium
GGCCCCCACTGCCCCGTTCCGTGACTTCGCGCACCGTGCGAACCCCCTCGCCGGTCCTGCGTATCATCGCGCTAGACTGTTCCCCTTCCCGAATAGGAGGAGACGATGGGCCTTCTCGACAACATCAAGCAGCAGATCGGCTCGCAGTTCATCGAGATCATCCAGTGGCTGGACGAGTCGGACGACTCGCTCGTCTACCGCTTCCCGGTCTACAACCAGGAGATCAAGATGGGCGCGCAGCTGACGGTTCGCGAGAACCAGGCGGCCCTCTTCATCAACGAGGGGAAGGCGGCCGACCTCTTCGGGCCGGGCCGCTACGAGATCTCCACGCAGAACGTCCCGATCCTGACGACGCTCCGCGGGTGGAAGTACGGCTTCCAGTCCCCCTTCAAGGCGGAGGTCTACTTCTTCAACACGCGTCTCTACACGGACCTGAAGTGGGGGACGACGAACCCCGTCATGATGCGGGACTCCGACTTCGGGATGATCCGCATCCGCGCCTTCGGGACCTACGCGATGAAGGTCGCCGACCCGAAGCTCTTCTTCAACACGGTCGTCGGGACGCAGGGGCTGACGACGACGGACGAGATCACCGGCCAGCTCCGGTCGATCATCCTGTCGAAGCTCTCCGACGCGATCGCCGAGTCGAAGGTCGCCGCGCTCGACATCGCGGCCAAGTACGACGAGCTGTCGGCCTTCGGCAAGCAGAAGCTCGGCGAGGAGTTCGGCGGCTTCGGCCTCGAGCTCTCGAAGTTCTTCATCGAGAACGTCTCCCTCCCCGAGGAGGTCGAGGCCGCGATCGACCAGCGGACCAAGCTCGGGGTCCTCGGCGACAGGATGGGGCAGTTCACCCAGATGCAGGCCGCCGAGGCGATCAAGATCGCCGCGGCGAACCCCTCGGGCGGCCTCGCCGGAGCCGGCGCCGGTCTCGGCGCCGGGATGGCGATCGGCGGAGTCATGGGCCAGGCCTTCCAGCCGATGATGCAGCCGCAGGCGGCCCCGCCCCCGTACGCGGCGCCCGCCCCCCCGCCCCACCCGGGAGCCGGCTCTCCCCCGCCGCCGCCCGCCCCCGCGGGCCCGCGGTGGTCGCTCGCCATCGACGGCAAGACCTACGGCCCGTACACCGACGAGGCGCTCCGGCAGATGATCGCCCAGGGGCAGGTGGCCCCGACGACGCTCGCCTGGCACCCGGGCGCCGCCGGATGGGCGCCCGTCCAGACGTTCCCAGGCTTCGAGGGAACGAACCCGGGCATCGCCTCGCCGCCCCCCCCGCCGCCCGCCCGCTGAGCGGGGGCGGCCTTGACGCCGGCTCCTCCGCCCCCTCCGCCCCAGCCTTCACCCGCTCCCCGCCCCTCGGGCGGGGAGCCCGTCTCCGCAAAGGCGCGCAAGTTCCCCTGCGGCACCTGCGGCGCCGACGTCGTCTGGAACCCCGGCGCCGCGGCGCTGAAGTGCCCGTACTGCGGAAACGAGACGGCGCTCCCCACCTCGTCCGACCAGGTCGTCGAGCGGCCTCTCGAGGAGGCGCTGAATGCTCCCCGGAGCCTCGGCTGGGGTGCCGAGCGGAAGAGCATCCGCTGCACGAAGTGCGGGGCCCAGACGACCTTCGACCCCGGCGTCTCGGCCTCGCGCTGCGCCTTCTGCGCGACGCCCGCCGTCGTCGAGGCGCCGGCCCACACGGACCACGTGAGGCCGGCCGGCCTCCTCCCCTTCGCCGTCGACCGCGGCACCGCCGCGCAGCGATTCCGGAGCTGGGTCTCGGGCCTCTGGTTCCGGCCGAACGACCTGAAGACGAAGTCCTCCGTGACCGAGATGCAGGGGGTCTACGTCCCCTTCTGGACGTTCGACGCCCTCACCCACAACCGCTGGACCGCCGAGGCCGGCTACCGGTACTACGTCCAGGTCGAGGCGATCGTGAACGGCAAGCGGGTGATGCGCCAGGAGGCGCGCATCCGCTGGGAGCCCGCCGCCGGCTTCCTCGAGAAGCTCTTCGACGACCTTCCGGTCCCCGCCTCGAAGGGCCTCCCGACCGGCCTCGCCCGCGGGATCGAGCCGTTCCCCACGGGCAGCCTCGTCCCCTACGACCCGCAGTACCTCTCCGGCTTCCTGGCCGAGGAGTACGCCGTCGACCTCCCTGACGCGGTGGCCGCCGCGCGGGACCGGATGACGAAGGAGATCTACGCCGCCTGCGCCGGAGAGGTCCCCGGCGACACCCAGAGGAACCTCCGGGTCTCGACGTCCTGGTCGGGGCTCACGTGCAAGAACGCGCTCCTTCCGGTCTGGATCTCGGCCTATCAGTACGGCGGCAAGCCCTTCCGCTTCCTCGTCAACGGCGTCACCGGCAAGGTCGACGGGAACGCGCCATTCTCGGCCGTCAAGATCACCTTCGCGATCCTCGCGGTCCTGGCGCTCCTCGCCCTCTTCGCGAAGCTGTCCTGAGAGGGCCTCGGACGCGCCCCCCGGCGAGCCGGCCCGCGCCCCCCGAAGGGGACGCGGGCCGCTCGGTTTTCCGGGCTGTCGCGGAGGGGCCTACTTGATGCCGACCTCGTCGAGGAGGTTCCTCGCCCCTTCGACCGCGTCCCAGACCCAGAGAAGGTAGCGGCTGTCGACCTGGATCGACCGCGTCTTCTCCGTGTCGAAGAGGAAGTCGGAGGCGACCGTCTCGAGCGTGCCGTCGAAGAGGAGGCCGACGAGCTCGCCCTGCGAGTTGAGGACCGCCGAGCCCGAGTTGCCGCCGGTCGTGTCGACATCGGACATGAAGTCGACCGGGACGTCGCCGAGCTTCTCGTCGAAGTACGGGGTCTTCTTCCCGCCGCGAAGCGCCTTCACGGCGTCCAGGAGACGATCGGGCGCGTCGAACTCGCCCTCGCCCGTGTGCTTGTCGACGACGCCCTGGAGGGTCGTCTGCGGCAGGTAGCGCATGCCGTCGCGCGGGTCGACGCCCATGACGCGGCCGAACGTGACGCGCAGGGTGGAGTTGGCGTCGGGGGCGACGAGCCCGCCGCCCTGCGCGAGGAGAGCGCGCATGTAGCTCGGGCGCAGGCGCGAGCGCTTCCCGTCGTTCGCCTTGTCCCGCTCGCGGTTCGCCTCCATGACCGGGTGGAGGGCCACGGCGAGCTGGATGGCCGTGTCCTTCGTGTCGAGGATCTCCTTCGTCGACCTGTCGAAGAGCGAGAGGCGGAAATCCTTCTCGGCGAGCTTCGTGCCTGCGTAGAGGGTGTCGAGGTAGGTGTCGACCTTCTTCGCCGCGTCGTCCTTCGGCATACCGGGCACGAGGCCGGCGAGCGTGTCGATCGGAGCGATCCGCTGGCCCTCGGGGAGGGCGGCCGCCGCGAGGAGGGCGTAGCGGAGCATCGGCCGGTCGATCCGGTGGTCGTAGGTCCTCTGCATCCGCTCGAGGCCTTCCTTCGTCCGCGTCCAGTTGCGCTCCTGGAAGGCCGGGTCGCGGTCCACGTCCTTCTTGGGACTCTCGAGGGAGAGGCGGTAGAGGCTCTCGGCCGTGCCGAGGAGCGTCGAGCCGTAGGAGATCGTGGCGAGGGCGGTGTCCCGCTCGCGCGTCTTCAGCCCCTCGGCCTGCATCGTGGCGAGCTCGGAGAGGACCGGGCCGTACTCCTTCGTCCGCTGCGGGTCGGCGGCGATCCACGCCTCGAGGTCCTTCTGCTTCGCTTCCTTGCGGGCGAGGATCCCGCCCCGGAGGAGCCCCTCGAGGACGCCCTCGTTCTTCTTCATCCCGTTGAGGAGGCCGCGCATCCTGGGCTCGGCCTTGATCGCGAGCTCCTTCTGCCCCTTCGTCGTCTCCTCGAGGAGCGCGATCATCTCCCTCGAGCGCTTCACGGACTGCGGGAGGGCCCACTCGGTCCGGTCCTTCACCTCGGCGTACGTCTCGTGGCGCTGGGTCCGCCCGGGGTAGCCGGCGACGAAGATGAGCTCGCCCGGGCTCGCGCCCTTCGGGGAGACCTTCAGGAAGTGCTTCGGCCTGTACGGGACGTTCTCCTTCGAGTAGGGGGCGGGCCTGCCGTCCTTCCCGACGTAGGCGCGGTAGAAGGAGAAGTCGCCCGTGTGACGGGGCCACTGCCAGTTGTCGGTCTCGCCGCCGTAGTTCCCGATTCCCTGCGGGGGGGCGTGGACGAGCCTCACGTCGTTGATCTCGAGCTGGGCGATCTCGAAGTAGCGGAGCCCCTCGAAGAAGGAGGCGACCCGGCAGCGGAGCCCGTCCTTCTCGCAGGCGGCGGTCCGCTCCTTCACCCGGCGCTCGATGACGTCGTAGCGCTGGCGGTCGGTCAGCTTCGCGTCGATCTTCCCGGTGATCTCGTCGGTGACCTCCTTCACGGAGACCGTCACCCAGACGCGGGAGCCGGGGCCGTTCGAGAGCTCCTCCTCGCGGGTCCGCGCGAGGTAGCCGTCGACGATGAGGTTCCGCTCGGGAGTCGAGTTGTACTGGAGCGACCCCTGGACGCAGTGGTGGTTCGTCGCGATGAGCCCCTCGGGCGAGATGAACGAGGCGCTGCACCCGCCGAGCGAGACGATGGCGTTCATCGGGAAGCCGGTCAGGTCGGCCCAGATCTTCGCGTCGCCCGTGAAGCCGAGCTCCTTCAGGCGGGGGGCGAGGTCGGGGATCTGCTGGGGCATCCACATCCCCTCGTCGGCGGCGACGGGGAGCACGGTACAGAGGGCCGCCACGAGGACGACGGTGATTCGGAGCGCTTTCTTCAACTGGAATCCTCCCTCCGGAATGGCCGGACCGGTGATTATCGCCCGGGGGAAGGCGGTCCGTCCCCTGTGACAGGGCGTCCCAGCCGCCGGACCGTCTCCGCCGGATCGTCCGTGAGGACGGCGTCGCAGCCGAGGAGGCGGTAGAGCCACAGGCGCGAGTCGGGAGAGGGGTCGAGAGGGGCTACGGCCTGGCCCCTCCGGTGGGCCAGGAGGACGTAGAAGGGGTTGGCGAGGAGGAGCGGCCACCACGGCCCGACGAGCTCGACGCCCCGGACCGGGCGGGCCTCCTTCAGCGTGATCCAGCCGCACGGGAGCCGCGGCGCCCCGAGGCGCGTCGCGTCGAGGCGGGCCCGGGAGAACGAGAGGACGACGCTCCGGCCGAGGACGCCCAGCGCGGAGAGCTCCTCGCCGAGGCGCCGCCCGACCGCCGGTTCGAGGAACCGGTCGCTCTTCAGCTCGAGGGCGAGCCCCCGGTCCGGCGGGAGGATCCCCGCCAGCTCGGCGAGCGTCGGGATCCGCTCCGAGGAGAACTCCGGCCAGCGGCACGACGCCGAGAGCGCCTTCAGCTCCGCGAGCGTGCGCGCCTCGACCGGGCCGCTCCCGTCGGTCGTCCGGTCGAGCGTCGGGTCGTGGATGCAGACGAAGGCGCCGTCGGACGAGACGTGGAGGTCGGTCTCGAGGACGTCGGCGCCGTCCGCGAGGGCCCTTCGGAACGAGGCGAGGGTGTTTTCCGGGCAGGCGGCCCGGTTCCCGCGGTGGGCCATGACGTACGGCTTCTCCCGGCCCGGGAGAGCGAGGGAGATTCCCCGGGGAACGACCACGCGGGATCCGGGAGCCGGCTTCATCCTCCCGGGACTCTTGAAGCTTCGCCCGGGCCGGCCCCCGGGGGGCTTTCCCGGACAGGTCTTCCGCTGGAATTCCCGGCCGCGAGGCGCTAGGCTGTCGGCAATTCGGAAATCAAGGATCCGCGTCCATCCATTTTCGGGGCAAGGAAGGAGAGGAGAGGCGTTATGAGGTCGTTCCGCATCCTGGTCGCCGTCACCCTGCTGATCGCCGCATCCGTGGCGTTCGCGGGGGAGACCGGCTCCATCTCGGGAAAGGTCACCGACGCGAACGGAGGACCGCTCCCGGGCGTCATGGTCAAGGTTTCGGGTCCCCAGCTTCCCGCGGGCCGTTCGTTCGTGACGGGCGCCACGGGCGCCTACAACTTCCAGCGGCTCATCCCCGGCAAGTACACGGTCGAGGCCGCCCTCCAGGGGCTCGGGCAGGCGAGCAAGACCGTCACCATCCAGATCGACCGGGACCACCAGATCGACCTCGTCCTCCGGGGCGGGACCGAGGCCGTCGTCGAGGTGACGGCGTCGTCCGTCGACCAGAAGTCGACCGAGGTCGCCTCGAACTTCGCGACGGAGGAGATCCGCCAGCTCCCGATCGCCCGGACGTACGAGGGCCTCCTGAGCCTCATCCCGGGCGCCCCGGCCACGGACGGGAGCGGTTACGTCTCCGTCGCCGGCGGGACCCGCCAGGACAACAAGTACCTCGTCGACGGCGTGAACATCACGAACCCGGGTTACGGTTACCTGGGCATCGAGACGAACGAGCTCGACATCGCCGACGTGAACGTCAAGACCGGGGCGATCTCGGCCGAGTTCGGCCGGACGAACGGCGCCGTCGTGAACGCCGTCACGAAGTCGGGGACGAACGACGTCCGGGGCGGCCTCCGCTTCGAGGCGCGGCCCGCCTCCTTCGAGGCCGACAACAAGTACTCGACCTCGCGCGACATCGACAGCTACAACGGGGCCGCGAACCTCGGCTTCCCCATCGTGAAGGACACGCTCTTCGGCTACGTCTCGGCCCGGTACGCCGACACGACGACGAGCGGCCAGTCGGCGACGATCGGCGGGGTCACGACGACCCAGCCCGACACCGAGGCCAGCGCGATCGACTACTTCGGGAAGGTGACCGCCTACGCCGGCGAGCACTGGCTCGTCAACGCCGGCTTCCGGGGCCTCCCGACCGAGACCGAGAACGGCTTCAACTCGAGCTACGACGCGGCCTCCGCGGCGTGGAACGACGACAACTCGAACTACGTCGGCAACCTCGCCGTGAGCTGGTTCGCCGGCCAGAACTCGCTCGTCGAGTTCAAGTACGTCCACCTCACCGAACAGCCGTCCACCGAGGCCACGAACATCCTGGCCTCCCGGCCCAACCCCCTCCCGCAGACGACGAACCTCGGCGCCTACGGCGCCTACGCGGACCCGGCCCGCAACAGCGGGAACTCCGGCGTCTACGCCTTCGCCTCGTCCGGCGAGCAGTACAAGCGCGACGAGTTCAAGCTCGTCGCCAGCCAGTACCTCGACTGGGGCCCGACGCAGCACCAGGTGAAGGTCGGCGGCGGGGCCGAGTTCATCGACTTCACGTTCGCCCGTCTCTCGAACGGCTGGGGGACCATGGCCTACGCGACGCTGAGCGGCGTCCCGGCCGTCCGCGCCCGCTACTACTCCTCGCAGCCGGAGCAGGCCGGCGCCGCCCGGACCTATTCCGCCTTCGTGCAGGACACGATCACCTGGAACCGCCTCTCCGCCACGGTCGGCGTCCTCTTCAACTTCGACGACTTCGCCCAGACCTGCGACGCCGGCCAGGTCTGCGGCTCGGCCAACGCGCCGCCGCTGACCGAGGACGCCCGCTTCAACTTCATGACGTTCCGCTGGGAAGACCAGATCCAGCCGCGTCTCGGCGTCGTCTACAACGCCGACCTCCTCGCGGGCGACAAGTTCTACGGGAACTACGGCCGGTACGCCGGCCTCGACCAGAAGTCGACCATCCGGTCCTTCGCCCCCTACCGGGTCCGCGAGGACGAGACCTTCTTCCGCCGCGACAACGGCGCCTTCATCCTGTCGCGATTCCGCGGCTCCTCGTCCGGCAAGTACATCCCGCCCGACCTCCCCTCCCCGTACCAGGACGAGATCGTCTTCGGCTACGAGGCGCCGGTCGGCAAGCTCCTCTCCTTCGACGTGCGCTACCAGTACCGGAGCCTCCACGACCCGTTCGAGGACGCCCCGCGGAACCCGGACGCCTACTTCGGGTCGTTCCAGGCCCAGACCTACCCGGACGCGAGCCGGATCTACCGCGGCTACTCGCTCGACATCACGAAGCGCTACGCCGACAACTGGTACGCGAGCCTCAGCTACACGTACAGCACGCTCAAGGGGAACTGGGACGAGGACCAGGCGACCGGGCAGTACAACACCTCGTCGTACCTCGAGGACGAGCCCGGCATCAACAGCGCCGAGCCGAACCGCTACGGGACGCTCCTGCAGGACCGCCCGCACATCTTCAAGCTGATGGCGAGCTACGACCTCGCCGGCTTCACGTTCGGCGGCTACCTCCGTTACCAGAGCGGCCGCGCGTGGGAAGCCCGCGGCTACACGCCGAGCTACGTCCCGTACCGCTACCTCGAGCCCGCCGGCTCGCGCCGCATGCCGAGCTGGACGAACTTCGACTTCCTCGTCGCCTACAACTTCGTCCTCGGCGGGAACATGTCGCTCCGGCTCGAGGGACGCGTCCAGAACCTGTTCGACAACCAGGAGGTCACGAGCGTCAACGCGGTCCAGTACCTCGACGAGTACGTGGACGGCGACCCCCCGCGGAACCTCGGCCCGCAGCAGACGAACGAGCCGAACCCGCTCTTCGGAACGGCCACCGGCTGGGCCTCCCCGCGCCGGTTCATCCTCTCCGCCCTCTTCAACTTCTGAGCTCTCGGCCGGGGCCGCCCTCTGGCGGCCCCGGCGCCTTTCGCGATTCCCGGGCCCGGCGGCGACGCCGGGCCCTTTTCGCTTTCAGGGCCTCCGGCCGGAAGGAGGCGCAGCGGAGAGCGCGCGCAGGAGCGCCTCGGCCTTGTCGTAGCCCGGCCGGAGCGCCAGGGCCTCGCCCGCGAGCGTCCGGGCGCGGCCGAGGTCGCCCTTCTCGGCGAGGACGGCGGCCAGGTTGACGCGGGCCGGGGCGTTTGACGGGTCCAGCCGGACCGCCGCCTCGAGGTCGGCCGCCGCCCCGGCGCGGTCGCCCGCGAGGGTCCGCTCGAGACCCCTCCGTTCGTGCGCCGCGGCGAGGATCCTCTCGGTCTCGACCTGGCCCGCGTCGATGGAGAGGGACCTCCCGAGCGCCTCGATCGCCGCGTCGAGCCTCCCGGCCTGCGCCAGGGCCTGCCCCACCCGGAACCAGAGGACCCCGGGCTGCGGGTGGGCAGGCGCGAGCGCCGCCGCGCGACGGGCGGCCTCCTGCACGTCGCCCGCCCCGACGAGGTGGAGGACCCACTGCGTCTCCTCTTCCGCCGAGCCGTCGTCGAGCCCCGTCGGCCAGAGCGCGGCGAGAGCGAGGGGAACGGCGACGGCCGCCGCGAGGGTGAGGCGGCGACGAGCCCGCGCGCGAACCGCGTCGAGGAGGAGGACGAGAGCTCCGCCCCCGGCGGTCGCGAGCGGGACGTAGAGCGGGAGGCGGTAGCGCGTCGCGACGAAGAAGGCCGCGACGAGGAGGACGTACGCGGGGACGAACGACGCCCAGACGGCCGCGTCGCGGCGCGGGAGGCGCCCGGCGCCCGCGATCGCGAGGAGGAGGCCGACCCCGCCGAGCGGGACGAGGAGCCCCGGGCCGACGGCGAGGAGCTTCAGAACGGGCGCCTCGCGGCGGTACCACGGATGGCTGAAGTTGAGCGGCGCTTCGTCTCCCGAGAGAACGTACCAGACCTTCCGCGCGAGGAGGCGCGCCGCGTCGCCGGGGTTCTCCGAGATCCAGGCCCGGGCCTTTCCGGCGAAGTGAGCGGAGACCTCGCGCGCCGTGAGCGCCCTTCCCGTCTCCGCCTCCGCCACCCTCCTCGAGTCGGCCGCCTGCCCGGCGATCGAGGGCGTGATGCCTTCGATCCAGCGGTAGGTCCCGTCCGCCCCGGGGCCGTTCCCGACGAGGAGGTTGAGCCCGCCATGAGAGGAGACGAGGACCGGCTCGCCCGAGACGGCGAGGTTCCGGAGCGCGGCCGGGGCGACGCCGAGGGCCGCGCCGAGGAGGAACGCCACCGCCGGGCGAAGGGCGGGACGCAGGCCCCGCGCGACGACGAGGAGCGCGAGAGCGACGGCGGCCCACGGCAGGACGTTCGGGCGGTTCATCGCGAAGACCCCGAGCGAAAGCCCCACGAGGAGGAAGGGGCGCGGGCGCGGCTCTCCCTCGAGCGCCCGCACGAGGAGCCCGAGAGTGAGGGCGGCCAGGAAAGGGTCGAGCGCCGCCTGGAGGAGGACCGCTTCGTGAAAGGCGACGACGCCGGTCAGGCCGAGGAGGGCCGCCGCGGGAACGGCGGCCCGGTCGCCGTAGAGCCGGCGTGCCGCGTCCCCGGCGAGCCAGGCCGCCAGCGCGCCGAGCACGGCCTGGAGGGCGAGGGCGGCCTTCAGCGAGCCGCCGGTGACGGCGAGGACGGCGCCGAGGAACCAGACGTAGAGGGGCGAGACGAAGAACGGCTCGGGGAGGACGCGGAGGAGGACGTCGCCCGCCGCGACGCGACGCGCGAGGTCGACGTAGGCCCCCGTGTCGAGCCCGTCGCCGGGCTGGAGAAGAGGGTGGTCCCCGAGCGCCGAGACGACGGCCCCGCGCGCGGCGAGGACGACGAGAGTCGTCACGAGGAGCGGCAGGGAACGCCGGGAGGACATCGGACGGGATGTTAGAGCCCCGGCGGGCGGTACGATTCCCCCATGTCCAGCCTCTACGTCGGCGTCGACGGCGGCGGCACACGGACGCGCGCCGTCGTGACCGCCGCCGACCTCGTCCCCCTCGGCCGCGGCGCCTCGGGCCCCGCGAACGCCGTCACCGTTCCCGTCCCGCGCCTCGTCCAGTCGGTGACCGAGGCGGTCGACGACGCCCTCGAAGCGGCCGGGGCTTCCCGCTCCGGCCTCGCCGTCGTCTCCTGCGGCCTGGCCGGGGTCGAGGCCTCGGCGATGAAGGGACGCCTCGTCACCGCGCTCGAGGCCGTCTACGGCGCGGGACGCATCCGGGTGACGACCGACGCGCGGATCGCCCTGGCCGGGGCGCTCCCCGATCCCGTCGCCGACTCCGGCGCGGTCCTCATCGCCGGGACT
>CALMDF010000155.1 GCA_937864895.1 uncultured Holophagales bacterium
GCCCCGGCAGGACGCACCCGAGGCAGACGCCGAAGCCGCAGGCCATCTCCGACTCGAGCGCGAAGGAGCCCTCGACGCCGGCGGTCTCGAGGATTCCGGCGAGCGTCCGGAACATCGGCGTCGGGCCGCAGGCGAAGACCCGCCGGTAGCTCGTCCCCGCTTCGAGCGCGGCGGCGAGGATGTCGGTGACGCGGCCCTTTTTCCCGAGGGAGCCGTCGTCCGTCGCGTAGCGGCAGCGGTGGGCGCCGAGGAATCGTTCGAAGTCCGGCCGCTTCAGGACTTCGCTCTCGTTCCTTCCGCCGTAGAAGAGGTCGGCGGGAATCCCCCTCTCGGCGAGGCGGCGCGAGAGGAGGACGAGGGGAGCGAGGCCGATCCCCCCGGCCACGAGCGCGACCCGGTCCGACTGCTTCAGGTCCTCCATCGGGAACGGCACCCCGAGCGGCCCGAGGACCGGGATCGGCGTCCCTTCCGCGAAGCGCCCGAGAGCCTCCGTTCCGACGCCGACGGCCCTCACGACGAGCTCGAAGCCGGGAACGCCGGCCACCGTCGCCACGTCCGCGACGGAGAAGGCGCGGCGGAGGTAGGGCCTCAGGCCGTCGCCGGCCTGGATCATGACGAACTGCCCCGGCTTCGCTGCCGCGGCGATCGAGCCGGCCTGCAGGAAGACGGAGAAATGGGCCGCGTCGTAGCGGACGGTGCGGAGGATGCGGAGAGCTTCGTTGACCACCATGCGGAAGACGGCGAGACTCGCGGTCGCGGATTATGAGCGAGGCCCTCCGGCGCGGCCACCCCGCGCTTCTCGGTGCGATCGCGGGCGTCGCGCTCGGCGACGTCCTCCTGGCCCTGAACCCGCACCTCCTCGCCCCGGCGCCGCTCCTGCGCGTCCTCGCCGGGTGCGCCCTCTTCGGGGCGCTCGCGCTCGCCCCGTTCGGCCTGCTCGTCAAGGAGCCCGGCACTCCGTCCCCGGGCTTCTGGGGGGCCGCCACCCTCCTCCTCCTCCTCCTCGCCGGCTTCGCCGAGGTCGAGCGACGCACCTACTACACGTTTCTCGGGAACGGCACCCGGCGGCTCCTCGTCGGGGTCGCTCTCGTCGGCGCCGCCTCGGCGCTCGCGCTCCTCCTTGCCGCCCGCGTACGGCCCAAGGGCCGGAACGCGGCGCTGGTCCTCTTCGGGCCGCTGGCCCTCCTCTCGGCCGTCCCCCTCCTGGCCCGCCGCGGCCCGGAGCGCGCGGCCCTGGCCCCGGAGCGGGCGATCCCGAGGACGGCGACCCGGAGCCTCCTCGTCATCGGTCTCGAGGGGGTCTCCTGGGACCTCCTCTCCCGCGCCGTCTCCGAGGGGACGCTCCCCGTCTTCGCCCGACTCCTCGACGAGGGAGCGGGGGGGCCCCTCGGGACGCTCGTGCCTCACGATCGGGCGGCCCTCTGGACCACGGTGGCGACGGGGAAGCTCCCGAGAAAGCACGGCGTCGTCACCGGGAGGTCGATGGAGACCCCTCTCGGGGTCCTCCGCCTCCTCCCGCGCCTCCCCGGCTTCACCGGGCCGATCCGGCCCTTCCCGGTCCGGGAGGTCCCCGACGACGAGTCCCCCCGGCGGAGCCTCGCGTTCTGGGAGATCCTCGCCGCGCGCCGGCACGAGGCCGCCGTCCTCGGCTGGCCCGCGGCGAGCCCGCCGCGCCCGGGTCTCGTCCTCTGGGCGACGGAGGAGTTCTTCGCCGCCGACGAGGACGACCCCACCGACGGCGACGCGCTCCCGGCCGAGGCCGCGGCGCGGGCGAGGCTCCTGCGCCTCGGCGCGGCGAACCTCGACCGGCCCCTCGTCCGTTCGCTCGAGCCCGGAGCGATCCCCGACGAAACGAAACGCCTGGCCGGGTCCGCCGCGGGCGCCGCCCGGGACCTCGGCATCGCGGGGGCGACTCTCGCCGCGGTCCCGACGGGTTCCGGAAACGTCTCGGCGCTCGTCCTCTCCGGTCTCGCGGGGCCCGCGCGGGTCTACGGGCCCGCGGCCGAGCCCCGGCGGTACTTCGGCAGGCCCGAGGGAGACGTCGAGACCCGGGAGAAGGCGCTCCTCGCGTACTACCGGTTCCTCGACGACACGATCGGCGACCTCCTCGAGCGGGAAGGACGCGACCGGACGATCTGCGTCTTCTCGCCCGTCGGGTTCGGGCCCGCTCCCCTCCTGTCCGGGCTCGTGGACCTCCTCAGGGGCCGCGCGCCGGCCGCCTCTCCCGCCGCCGGCGCCGACGGGTTCCTCGTCCTGTGGGGATCGGGGATCCGGTCCGACGTGAGGCTCACCTCGGCCGAGGTCGTCGACCTCGCACCCACGCTCCTCGCCCTGGCCGGCGAGTCGATCGCGCGCGACATGGACGGCCGCGTCCTCGCCGAGGCGTTCGACGAGAGGTTCGCCCAGGGGACGAGCATCCCGGTCGTCACGACCTTCGAGCCGGACGGGCCGCAGTGACGGCCGCCCGCCGCACGGCGGCCGCCGTCCTCCTCCTCCTCGCCCTCGGGTGCGCCCTGCGCCTCGTGAACTGGCGCGGAGCCCCTCCGGGACCCTGGGTCGACGAGGCGCTCGCCCTCCGCGCGGCCCGGGCCGCCGCGGCGGGCAGCGCGCCCCTCGTCGGGACCTCGCCCCTCCAGCCGCCCGACGCCGGGTTCGTGAACTCCTGGCTCACGAACCCCTCGCTCCTCGCCCTGTCCGCGATCGACCGGGCCGCCGGCGGCGGAATCGCCTCCGTCAGGGCCATGTCGATCCTTCCCGCCCTCGTCCTCCTCTTCGCCCTCGTGGCGCTCGCGGCCGAGGCGACGGACCGCCGTCCCTTTCCGCTCCTCGTCGCGAGCCTCCTCGGCGCCTCGTCGTCCTGGCTCCTCGTCACGGGCCGCTGGGGATGGAACGCCGTCGCCACCTCCGCGGTCGCGACCCTCGCCGCCTGGCTCGCCCTGCGTGCCTTGCGGACGGGCTCCGTCCCGTCGGCCGTCCTCTCGGGCGGGCTCCTCGGCGCCTCCTTCTGGGGCTACGTCGCTGCCTGGGCGCTCCTCCCGCTCCCTCCGCTCGTCCTCGGCGCCGCCCTCCTCGCGCGCGACGGGAGCGCGGGCGCCCGGCTCCGCGTCCGGGTCGCGGCAGCGGGGCTCGCCGCCTTCCTCCTCGTCCTCGCACCCCTCGCCCTCCACTATGCGGCCCACCCCCAGCGCGCCTTCGCGAGGACGAGCGAGCTCTCCGCCGCGCGCGAGGGGGCCGGTGGCGTCCTCCCCGCCCTCGGCCGGAACGCGGCCGCCTACGCGAGGCTCTTCGCGGTCGGGGGCGACCCGAACGAAAGGCACGGTGACCCGTCCCGGCCGCCCCTCCCGGTCGCGGTCACGGGCCTCGCGCTCCTCGCGGCCGCGGACGGCTTTCGCCGTCCCGGGGCCGCTCGCCTGCTCGCGGCCGCCGCGGGGCTCTACCTCGGAGCCGCCCTCCTCGCCGTGGAAGGGTCCGCGAACGCCTACCGCGCCGTCCATGCCGCGCCGTTCCTCGTCGTCCTCGCCGCGCTCGGCGCCGAGCGGCTCGCCGGGCTCCCCGGCGCGGCGCGCCGCACCCTCGCGACCGCGACCCTCTCCGTCGTCCTCCTCGCCTCGTCGGCGCTCGACGCCGCGGGCTTCCTCCGGTGGCTCTCGTCTCCCCGTCTCTACGGCGCCTTCGGCGGGCCCGAACGGGACCTCGCCGACGCCGTCGCCGCCGAGCTCGCGGCCGGGGGGCCGGCGGATGTTCTCCTCGGGCCCGGGGCGGCGCGGAACACCTTCGTCGTCGACGCCCTCCTCCAGGACCCGCGGAGCCCGGCGCCCGCGATCCGGCAGGGCCCCGGTCCGGCGGCCCTGCGCTGGGTCCCCTCGCGCGACGTCCTCTTCGCGGACGAGACGACGGCGGAGGCGGTCGCCGCCGCCCGCGAGCTCGGCGCGTCGGCGGTCGCCGCCGGTGGCGCGCTCGCCGGCCGTCCCGGCTGGAGCCTCTGGCGCGTCCCCGGGGCGCAGGCGGCGGCCGCGGGGAGGGCCGTTCTCGACCGCTTCCCGCTCGTCCCCGCCCGCGCGAACGGGAACTTCGAGGTTTCCGAGGAAGGGCTCTTCACGTTCGCGAGCCGGGGCGGCCTCGAGGCGACTCTCGACGGTGGCGTCGTCTTCGACGCGTCCCGCCCGGCCGGCGCGCTGACGGCGCGCCTTTCGCCGGGGCGCCACGAGCTCTCGGTCCGCCGCCTCGCGCCGGGGGCGTCCCTTCGCGTCACCGGGCCGGACGGGTTCGTCCTCCCGGCCCCCTGACCGCTATTCGGCGAGCGCCCTGCGGAGCGTCTCGTGGAAGAGGCGCGGGGCTTCCAGGGGCGCGTCGTGCCCCGTCCCGCGGACGACGAAAAGCCGCCCGCCGGGGACCTTCGCGAAGGCCGTCCGCGCGTCGGCGAGGAGGCAGATCTCGTCCTCGGAGCCGTGGATGAAGACGGTCCCGGCAGGGAGCCCGGCCTCGCGGCCCCGAAGGCCGTCCCGCTCGTTCAGGGCCGCGACGCTCGCGACGACGTTCTCCTTGCGGTACTGCCGCCCGAGGGCGTCGACGAGGAAGCCCGCGGCGGGAAACGGCTTCCTGAAGAAGAGAAGGTCGTAGAGCCGGCGCGCGCCGGCCCGGTCGCCGGGGGAGAGGCTCCGGCGGAGCGTCGCCTCGGCCGCCGGGTCGGGCTTCGTGAACCCCGCCGCGTCGACGAGGACGAGCCGGCGGACGCGATGCGGCTCGGCGAGGGCGAAGGCGCCGGCCGTCCAGCCGCCGAGTGAGTGGCCGACGAGGTCGACCCTCCCGACGCGCAGGGCGTCGAGGAGCGCCGAGACGGCGGCGACGCGCCCGGGGATCCCCCAGCCGCTCGCGGCGGACGGCTCGTCGCTCCGTCCCGACCCGGGGGCGTCGGGGACGATCACGGTCCGGCCGCTTCTCGAGAGGTCGAGCGCGGTCTCGATCCAGTAGTGCGACGCGGCGCCGAGCCCGTGGAGGAGGACGACCGGGACCTCGGCCGAGCGGGGCCCGAGCTCGAAGGCGTGGAGGCGGGAGCCGTCCGGACCCGGGACGAACGTCGAGTTCGCGCCGGCGAGGCGGTAGGCGAGCCCCCCGGCGCCCTCGAGGAGGCCGATCGGATCGGCGAAGAAGGCGCCCGCCCCGAACGCCAGGAGGAAGAGGACGGCCAGGGCGAGGGCCGGGAGCGCCCGCCTCACTTCAGTACGCGAGGAGGTCCCTGAGCGCGGCTTCGATGTCCGCGCTCTGCGGGAGCGTCGCGTCCTCCAGCTGCGGCGCGTAGCCGCAGAAGACGTCCTTCGCCCCGAGGCGCCGCACCGGCGCGTCGAGCTGCTCGAAGAGCTCGTCGGCCGCCCGCGCGGCCACCTCCGCCCCGAAGCCGTGCGCCTGCCAGTCCTCGTGGACGACGAGGAGGCGGTTCGTCCGCTTCACGCTCTCGGCGATCGCGTCGAAGTCGTACGGGGCAAGCGTCCGAAGGTCGATCACCTCGACCTCCTTCCCCGAGTCCTCGGCGATCTTCCGAGCCGCCACGAGGCTCCGGAAGACCGTCGCGCCGTACGTCACGAGCGTCGCGTCCTTCCCCGGCCGGACGGTCTTCGCCTTGCCGAAGGGCACCATGAAGTCGGGCCCGGGGTACTGGCCCTTGTTGTGGGTCTGGCGGTAGAGGTGCTTGTGCTCGAGGAAGAGGACCGGGTCGTCGCACCGGATCGCGGTGCGCAGGAGTCCGTTCGCGTCGAGGGCATTCGACGGGAAGGCGACGCGCAGTCCGGGGATGTGCGCGAACGCGACCTCGCCCGACTGCGAGTGGTACGGGCCGCCCCCGGTCAGGTAGCCGCCGATGGCGACGCGGACGACGACGGGGCACTTCCACGTGCCGCCGGAGCGCCAGCGCACGGTGGCCAGCTCGTCGCGCAGCTGCTGCATGGCGGGCCAGATGTAGTCGAAGAACTGGATCTCGACGACGGGCTTGAGCCCGCGCGCGGCCCAGCCGAGAGCCGTCCCGACGATCGTCGCCTCGGCGAGCGGCGAGTTGAAGACCCGGTCGCCGCCGAAGGCCTTCTGCAGGCCCGCGGTCACCTTGAAGACCCCGCCCTTCCCCTTGCACTCGGCGAGGACCTCGGCGCGGGTGGCGTCGGCCACGTCCTCGCCGAAGACGACGATGCGCCCGTCGCGCCGCATCTCGTCCTTCAGGGCGGCGTTGATGAGGTCGACCATGGTCGTCGGGCTGCCGGAGAACGCCGGGGACGCCTCGGTGTCGAAGGCCGGCGACGTCGGGTCGACGTCGGGGGAGGTGACGTTCGAGAGGAGCTCGCCGGCTCCGGGTTGCGGGCTCGCGACGGCCTCGTCCGCCGCGGCACTCACCTCGGCGTCGACCTCGGCCTTCAGCGTCGCGAGCGCGGCGGCGTCGAGGATCCCGTGCTCGAGGAGGAGAGCCTCCATCCGGACGACGGGGTCGAGCCCGGCGTCCTTCTTCCGCTCGTCTTCCGTGCGGTAGAGCCGGTCGTCGTCGGAGAGGGAGTGCGAGTAGGGGCGGATGACGTGGGCGTGGACGAGGGCCGGCCCCTTGCGCTCGCGGCAGTAGGCGAAGGCCCACTGCAGCGCGTCGTAGGAGGCGAGGAAGTCGCAGCCGTCCGTCTCGGCCAGGAAGAGCCCGGGGAAGCCGCGGACGACCTTCGAGATCGACCCGCCCGGCGTGTTCACCTCGACCGGGGTCGAGATGGCGAGCTTGTTGTCCTCGACGAGGAAGAGGACCGGAAGCTTGCGCGTGCAGGCGACGTTCAGCGCCTCCCAGAACTCGCCCTCGGAAGTGGCGCCGTCGCCGATCGTCACGACCGAGACCTCGTCCCGGGCGAAGCCGGAGGTGGCCGCGAGGAAGCCCTTCGAGGCGGGGCGGGAGAGATAGAGGCCCGCCTCGGCAACGCCGACGCCCGGGAGGCACTCGGAACCCGTGGGGGAGGACGTCGTGAAGACGTTGAGGCGCCTCGAGCCCCAGTGCGACGGCATCTGCCGGCCGGCGGAGGCCTCCGAGGCCTTCGCGCCGACGGCGGTGAGGAACATCTCGAGGGGCGTCACGCCCAGGCCGAGGCAGAGCGCGCGGTCCCGGTAGTAGGGGAAGAGCCAGTCGGACCCCGGGTTCATCAGCAGGGCGGCGGCGGTCTGGACGGCCTCGTGCCCGGCGCCGCTGATCTGGAAGAAGATCCGGTTCTGCCGCTTGAGCTGGATCTCCTTGTCGTCGATCCGCCGGGACGTGTAGGCGATCCGGAACGCCCGGACGAGGTCGTCGGGCGACAGGCCGTGGAACGGCATCGGGGAAGCGGGAGTGTCTTCGGTCGCCATCGGCATCCTCGGGTCTGGGAAAGGGTTCGGGGCGGCCGCCCCGGGAGGGAGGGGAGAGTAGCAGAGCGCCCCGGGCCACCCGCAGGGGCGGAGGCGGGCGCCTTCAGGACGCGGCGGACAGGCCGAGGGCCCGGATCCGCCGGTAGAGCGTCGAGCGGGCCACCTTGAGCCGGTCCGCGGCCGCCCTCACGTTGCCGTTCGCCGCGTCGAGGGCCTGCTGGATCGCGGCCCGCTCGTGGTCTTCCATCGTGACGAGCCGCGGCGAGACGGCGACGGTGGGCGCGGGGAGCGAGGCCGGGGCCTGGGTGCCGGGCGCGAGGTCGGCCCGGGGGGGGTAGGGGCGGGGCAGGTAGCGGGGTACGTGGTCGGCGGAGAGGTCGGGGAAGTCCGCGGTCGTCAGGAAGGGTCCGCGGGCCGAGACGACGGCGCGGAAGACGGCGTTCTGGAGCTCGCGGACGTTCCCCGGCCAGTCGTACGCCTCGAGGGAGACGAGGGCCTCGGGGGTGATCCCCTCGACGGCGCGGCCCGTGCTCGCGCGGAAGACCCGGATGAAGTGGTGGACGAGGAGGGGAATGTCGTCGGTCCTCTCCCGGAGCGGGGGGAGCCGGAGGGGGTAGACGACGACCCGGAAGTAGAGGTCCTCGCGGAAGCGCCCTTCCCGGACGGCGGCCGTCAGGTCGCGCTGCGTCGCCGAGACGAGCCGGGCGTTGTACGGGACGGTCTCGCTTCCGCCGACCCTGACGAGCGTCTTCTCCTGCAGGACCCGGAGGAGGCGGGCCTGCGTCGGGTGGGCCATCTCCCCCAGCTCGTCGAGGAAGAGGGTCCCGCCGTCGGCCTGCTCGAGCTTCCCCTTGTGCCGCCCCGCGGCCCCGGTGAACGCCCCCTTCTCGTGGCCGAAGAGCTCGCTCTCGATGAGGGTCTCGGGGATGGCGGCGCAGTTGATGTCGACGAACGGTCCCTTCGCCCGCGGGCCGTTCTCGTGGAGCCAGCGGGCGACGAGCTCCTTGCCCGTCCCGGTCTCCCCGAGGAGGCAGACGGCGATGTCGGTCTCGACGACCCTCTCCATCTCGGAGTAGAGGGCCTTCATCGCGGGGCTCTCGCCGACGAGCATCCGGCCGAAGGCCTCCTGCCGCACCCGCTTGCGCAGGTCCCGGTTCTCGACGAGGAGGGCCCGGCGCTCGGCGGCGTGCCGGATCGCGGTCCGGAGCCGCTCGGGGGTCACCGGCTTCACGAGGAAGTCGTAGGCGCCCCCCTTCATCGCGCGGACGGCCGTCTCGACGTCCTCCATCGACGTCATGACGATGATGGGGACGAGGAGCCCGGCCTCGCGCGAGCGCTCGAGGAACTCGAGGCCGCTCTCTTCCTCGAGGAGGACGTCGAGGAGGAGGGCGACCGGCTCCGGCTCCTGCGAGAGGAGCGAGAGGGCCTCCTTCGTCGTCCGGGCCTCGGAGACCGACCAGCCGTCCAGCTCGAGCATCCGCCGGACCACGGTCCGGGCGAAGGGCTCATCGTCGACGACAAGGATCCGGCCTCGGTTTTCGGGCATAGGGGGTTGCAAAGTCTAATACAGGGGAAGCCGGTGGCGGTCTGCCCGAATGGGAAGGCCCGGGAAGGGGCTACCCCGTCGGCCCCGGAGACGGAACGGCGGGGTCCGGAGCGCTCCAGTCCGTGTGGGGCGCCCGGTTCAGGACGAACCAGTCCCACAGGAGCTCGCGGTACCGCCGTTCCCGCACCCCCTCCCGCTCGAAGAACGGGGTGAGGGCGGCGTTCAGCTCCCGGAGCCGGTAGAAGGGGACCGTGGGGAAGTAGTGGTGCTCGAGGTGGTAGCTCGACCAGAGGTAGACCGCCTCCCAGAAGCGCGACCGGGCCATCCTCGTTCCCCACTTCGCCGGCTCTCCCGGGACGACGTCGTAGTGCTGGCCCAGCCGGTTCAGCGCGAAAGCGGGGGGGAAGACGAGGAAGACCGGGACCGCCCAGAGCCAGACGAGCCGCTCCCAGCCCCCCAGGTGGAGGATGGCGGCCGCCACGGCGAGGTGGAGTCCGGTCGCGGCGAGCCGCTCGAGGGCGATCGTCCGCCGGAGGGGAGCGGGGTAGGTCGCGGTCTCCTCGCGGGCCGCGCGGAAGTAGATGGCGAAGAGGGCGGGCGTCGCGTAGAGGAGCTTCAGCCAGCGGGAGTTCCGCTTCGGCGACAGGTGGGCCCGCTTGGGGTCGTCGGCCGTCGAGCCGAGCTCGGCGTGGTGGTCGAGGTGCCAGCGGGTGAACTGGGACGGCGAGATCCCCGACGGCAGGGCGTAGAGGAGGCCGAGGAGGCGGTAGGCGAGAGACCGGTCCTCCCGGAAGACCGCCCTGTGGACGACCTCGTGGAGGAGGATCGTCCCGTCGAAGACGCAGAGGCCGAGGACGATCGCGGCCGCGCCGCGCACCCAGGCGCTCTCGAAGACCCAGCCCGCGGCGAAGGCCGCGGCGAAGAGGAGTACCTGCCGGAGGACGACGGCGAAGTGCCGCACCGGCTCCTTCCGGTGGAGCTCCCGGAGGACCTCGTGCGGCACGGCGGCGGAGAGCCGCCGCTTCAGGTCGCCGATCGAACGGTGGTAGTGCCCGGCCTTCATCCGACCCCGACTTTACGACGGGGCGCGCCGGGAGCGATTTTCGACGGGACCGCTTGATAAGATCCCGAATTCGGAATCCTTTATGAGTGAAAAGAAAAACTGGGGCTCGACCGTCCTCGGCTGGTTCGTCGTGAAGGAGGGAGGGGAGGACCCTTCCGCCCTCGTCGAGCCGGACGCCTTCCCGCGAGAGGGGGACCCGGCGGCGTCCGCGCCGCCCGAGCCCCCGCCGGTCGCCTTCGTCACGGAGCCGCCGAAGGCCGTCGGGGGGCAGGTCGATTTCGACGGCGTCCTCGACGCCGCGGGGGTGGACGCCTCCGAGCGGGACCTCTTCGCCAAGGCCCAGACGCTCCTCGGGAGCCTCCCGCCGGGGACCGACCCGGCCGTCAGGAAGCAGATCGTCGAGGCGTCGCTCAAGGCGTTCGGCGTTCCGGTCGACAAGATCATCGAGGCGGGGGTCGAGTCGATCCAGGCGCTCGAGGCCTACCTGAGGAAGACGGCGGCCGACACCGCGACGACGGCGCGCGACGTCCAGGCCCTCGTCGCGGACTACGAGCAGAAGATCGCCGAGGTGCGGCAGATCCTCGACCGGAAACTGCAGGAGCAGGCCGCCGTACAGACGAGCTGTAACTCGAAGAAGCTCGAGGTCCAGAGGGTCCTCGAGTTCTTCGGGCAGGAGGAGGTGGCGCGGGTGGTCAAGGAATCGCCGAAGCTCATCGAGCCGACGCCCGCGCCCGAGAGGAAGGACTGAAGCATGGCCAACGTCGGTTTCTTCGCGCGGCTGGGCAACCTCTGGAAGGGGTTCCTCTCGATCTGGATCTCGGACGTCGAGAAGG
>CALMDF010000156.1 GCA_937864895.1 uncultured Holophagales bacterium
GACGCAGGAGGGGGGCGTTCCCGAGGAGCTCCAGGAGGCGATCCGCGAGCGGCCCGGGATCCGCGCCCAGTCGCCCGTCATCGAGCAGGTCGTCGTGCCGGCGCGCGGCGATCTGGGGAGCCTCCTCGTCCTCGGCGTCGACCTCCTCGGCGACCGGGAGATGCGCGACTACGGCTTCGAAGGGGAGGACGCAGACCTCGACGACCCGCTCCTCTTCCTCGCCCAGGCCGACTCCGTCGCCGTCGCGAAGGGGCTCGCCGAGCGGGCGGGGCTGAAGACCGGCAACTCCCTCGTCCTGAACCTGCCCGCCGGGCCGCGGAGCGTGACCGTCCGGGGCCTCCTCGCGCCGAAGGGCTTCGCCGAGTCGTTCGGCGGGAACCTCGTCGTCATGGACGTCTACGCCGCGCAGGAGCTGTTCGGCCGTGGCCGGCGTTTCGACCGGCTCGAGGTGCGGCTCGAGGAAGGGGTGACTCTCGAGGAGGGAGCGGCCGCGCTCCGTGCCGTCGTCCCGCCGAACGTGAAGGTCGAGACGCCCGAGAGGCGGAGCGCGCAGATGGAGCGCCTCGTCGCGAACTTCGCGGCCGGGTTCGACGTGACGAGCGGCTTCGCGCTCGGCATCGGGGCCTTCCTCATCTACAACGCCTTCAGCGTCGCCGTGAACCGCCGCCGCCGCGACGTCGGGACGCTCCGGGCCATCGGCGCGACGCCGCGGCAGGTACAGGCGCTCTTCCTTCTCGAGGCGCTCGCCCTCGGCCTCGCCGGCTCCCTCCTCGGCGTCGCCGCCGGCGTCGGCCTGACGCGCGCCGCGCTCGACGTGATGCGCCAGGGGGCCGAGCAGGTCTACGGCGTCGCGGCCGCCTCGGAGGCGCGCCTCGACCTGCCGCTCGTCCTCGAGGGGCTCGCGCTCGGCCTCCTCGCCTCGCTCGCCGGGGCCTTCGCGCCGTCGCGGGCCGCGGCGGCCGTCCCGCCGACGGAGGCGTTCGCGAAGGGAGTCCACCAGGCGGGAGGCGCGTGGAGCCTTCGGCGCGTCGCGGCGGGCCTCGCCGTCCTCGGGGCGACGGTCGCCCTCGGCGTCCGCCCGCCGGTCGCCGGGATGCCGATGATCCTCGGGATCGTCGCGCTCGGGGCGGTCTCCATCCTCTTCCTCGTCGGCCCCGTCTCCCACCGCCTCCTTGCGCTCGGGGCTCCGGCGGTCGCCCGCCTCTTCCCCGTCGCCGGGCGCCTCGCGTCGGACGCCCTCCTCTCGTCCCCCCGCCGGAGCGCCGGGACGGTCACCGCGATGACGCTCGCGCTGACGTTCGCCGTCGGGATCGGCGGCTACATCGAGGCGACGACGGCGACGCTCGTCCGATGGATGCGCGACGTCCTCACGTCCGACATCTACGTCCGCGCCTCGGCCAACTTCGCCCGCCCCGACTACCGCTTCGCGCCGGAGGTGAAGGACGAGCTCCTCGCCGTTCCGGGCGTCCGTTCCATCGAGTCGTACCGGGCCCCGCGGCTCGAGTACCGCGGCGAGACGATCGTCCTCGCCTCCATCGAGATGGAGCCGATGCTCGACCGGACGCGGCACGACTGGGTGGCGGGAAGCGAGGAGGCCGCGCGGCGGGAGGTGGGGCGCGGCGCATCGTGCACCGTCTCCGACAACTTCGCCCGGAAGTTCGGGATGGGGGTCGGCGACGTCGTGGAGCTGCCGGGGCCCCGGGGGACGGTCCGTTTCCCGATCGCGGCCGTCGTGAAGGACTACACCTCCGACCGCGGCACCGTCTTCGTCGACAGGCGGACCTTCCTCGCCGCCTTCGAGGACGACCGCGTCGACGTCTTCGACGTGAACCTCGCCCCCGGCGCCGACGCAGGAGCCGTCCGCGACGCGATCCGCGGGAAGCTCCGGGGGCGGATGCCCGCGCTCGTCTCGACGAAGCGTGAGTTCGTCGCGGACGTGGAGAGGGCGATCGACGCCTTCTATGCCCTCATGCAGGTGACGCTCGTCCTCGCCCTCTCGGTCGGCGTCCTCGGCATCGTCACGTCGCTCCTGATCTCCGTCGTCGAGCGGACGCGCGAGCTCGGCCTCCTGAAGGCCCTCGGCGCGCTCGGCGCGCAGGTGCGCCGGAGCGTCGCCCTCGAGGCGCTCGCGCTCTCGGCCGCGGCGTTCCTCCTGTCGCTCCCGCTCGGGACGCTCCTCGCCCTCTTCGTCGAGAAGACCGTCGCCGCGGAGTTCGCCGGCTGGAGCCTCCCGCACGAGACGCCGTGGCTCCTCCTCGGCCAGCTCCTCGTCGCCCTCCCTGTCCTCTCGGCCGCCTCCGCCTGGGCTCCGGCGCGGCAGGCGGCGCGGACTCCCGTTACGGAGGCCCTCGAGTATGAATAGGCGTCCGCTTCCCCTCGCCGCCCTTCTTCTCGCGGCGGCCTCCGTCACCGCTCCCGCCGGACCGGCGCGGGCCGAGGACGCCCGCGCGCTCCTCTCGGAGTCGGAGGAGCGCCACCGGACGAGGAGCCAGGAATACGAGGGGGGCCTCGTCGTCACGTCGAAGGACGGCAGGGAGAGGCGGAAGAGCTGGAAAAGCTACCGTGTCGGCTACGCGGGCGACTCGAGGATGCTCATCCGCTTCACGGCCCCCCCGGAGGTGAAGGGGGTCGGGTACCTCTCCCTCCCGAGGCCCGGGAAGAACCCCGACCAGTGGCTCTATCTCCCGTCCATGAAGCGCGAGCGGCGAATCGCCGCGCAGGACCGGAGCGCCTCGTTCGTCGGCACGGACTTCAACTACGAAGACCTCGAGGAGCTCGACCACGAGAAGTACGACGTGAGGCTCCTCGACGGGGAGTCCGTCGCCGGGCAGCCCTGCCACGTCGTCGAGGCGCGCCCGCGCTCCGGCGCGGGGAAGAGCCTCTACGAGAGAAAGGTCCTCTTCCTCCGGAAGGACATCCTCTACCTCGTCCGGATGGACCTCTTCCGCGCGGGGGAGAAGGAGCCCGGGAAGCGGCTCCTCCTCGAGGAGGTCTCCCTCGTCGACGGCCGGCACGTGGCGAAGCGGATGGCGATGCAGGATCTCGCGAAGGGGTCGACGACCGTCATCCGCCTCGAGAAGCTCGCCTTCGACCGTCCCCAGCCCGAGGGGCGGCACACCCTCCAGAACCTCGTCCGGGAGGCGGGAGACTGAGGACCGGCCGTCTCTTGATTACAGACCTCGATATGAGGTCAAATGACCTCATATGTCGGTCTCGATGTCGTCTCCCTTCGGAGGGGGAACCCGGACCCGGCTCCTCGTCGCGCTGAGGCTTCTCGAGGAGAGCTACCCGCGAGAGCTGGCGCGGCTCCTGGGTTCGTCCTTGTCCTCCGTCCAGCAGGCCGTGAAGGGGCTCGAGCGGGACGGCCTCGTCGCCGTCCGGAGCATGGGGCGGACGCGTCTCGTGAGGATCGATCCCAGGTACTTCGCGCGGCGCGAGCTCCTGCCGTACCTCCTTCGTCTCTCGGAAGCGGATCCAGGCCTCCTGGCAGCGATCGCGGCGCTGCGCCGCCGGCCGCGCAGGACCGGGAAGCCGCTTTGACGCTCTCGGCCTCCTCGGGTCTCGGAGAGGTCGCCGCCGCCGTCGGGTCGGCCCTCGAGCGCCACGGGGTCGTGGCGGTTCTCACCGGCGGGGCGTGCGCGAGCCTGTGGTCGGGTGGCCGGCACCAGTCGCTGGACCTGGATTTCATCGTCACGGCGCCGGTACCCCGGAAGCGACAGGACGAAGCGATGGCTTCGCTGGGGTTCGTCCGGGCGGGGGATCGCTACGTCCACCCGCTCGTCCGCTTCTGGGTGGAGTTTCCACGGGGGCCCCTCGGAATCGGTTCGGACCTCGCCGTTCGCCCGGTGGGGATCCCGGTCGGCCGTCGACGGGTCCGGGGCCTTTCCGCCACCGACTCGTGCCGGGACAGGCTCGCTGCGTTCTACTTCTGGGCGGATCGGCAGAGCTTCGAGGTGGCGATCTGGATCGCGGTCGAAAACCGGGTCGGCCTCAAGAGGATCCGGGAATGGAGCCGCCGGGAAGGCCACGGGGCGGGATTCGAGGAGTTCCTCTCGGCGCTGGCGCGGGCCAGGTCGGCACGAGCCCGCGGGAGGCCGGGATCTCGGGCAGGGCGGGCGGCGGGAAGAGCGATCGGCGCGATCCTCTTCCTCCTCCTCGGCGCGCCGGCTCGTTCGCAGACCTTCAGCGGCTACGCCGAGGCGAAGGGATTCGGGTACACGGGCCGCCCCTCGGATCGCGCCCCCTGGGTCATCGGCTGGGGGACCCTCCTCGGGCAGTCCCAGGGAAAGCTCGCCCCTGCGCTCCGGTTCTCCGCTTCCGTTCGCGCGGAGCTAACCTCGACCGGGGACCGGAGCCTCCTCTTTGACCTCGCCGACCGCGACCTGCGCCGCGCGAGCGTCTCCCTGCGGGAGGCGTGGGTCTCCTGGAGCGTCGCCCCGACCGTCGACGTCGAGGCGGGGCGCTTCCTCCTCGGCTGGGGAAGGACCGACGGCTACTCGCCGGCTGACGCCTTCCTCCCGCGCGACCTGACCGACCCCTTCGCCGACGAGAAGCTCCCCCTCTGGGGCGTGCGCACGCGGGGGCAGAAGGGAGCGCTGCGCTTCGACGGCGTTTTCGTCCCGCTCGGGACGCCCTGGCGCGTCCCCGTCGCCTCGCCCCGTTTCGCCCCCGTCGAGGCCGCCTCTCCCGCAGGCCTCCCCGTCGTCCTCGTCGACGGCGCGAACGACCTCCCGCGCACCGGCTGGGGCGCCCTCCGCGTCCTCGGCACCCTCGGCGACTGGGACCTCGGCGCGTGGGGGCGCACGGGGATCCGCCCGGCGCCGCTCCTGACGTCGCGCCCCGACCTGGCGCTCCCCGACGGCGACGCGATCGCCGTCCCGACCGACCGCCGCTACGCCCGCGAGGACGCCTTCGGCGTCGAGCTCTCGCGCGTGACGGGGGCGTGGATCCTGCGCGCCGAGGGGGCGGCGCTCTCGTCCGCCGACCCCGGGCTCGGCGACGCCCTCGTCTGGACCCTCGGCGCCGAGCGCGCCTTCGGCGACGGGACGCTCCTCCTCACCGTCGCCGCGAACGCCCGCGCGACCCCCGTCGACCCGATCCTCCTCTTCGACCGGTCGATCCTCCCGTCCCTCATCGCCATCTGGCAGAGAGCGGAGCGCTGGGGGAGCTGGCGCCTCGTCTGGATGCAGGGCCTGCGGCACGGCGACGGCCTCGCGAAGGCCGAGCTCTCGTGGAACGCGACCGACGCGCTTGCCCTGGCTCTCGGGGCGGACGTTCCCTACGGCTCGAGGTCCGGCCCCTTCGGGTCGAGGCCCGACCTGAGGCGGGCGAGGGCGGGAGCGCGCTGGAGCTTCTGAGGCGGTCCGGTCGTCAGGGCCCGATCTCGACGACGTCGACGACGAAGTACTCGGTCTCGCCGAAGCAGGACGTCGGGAGACCGGTGTGCTGCTCGTAGGTCATCGACACCCGCCTGCCCATGAGCGCGTCGATCTTCGCCACGACCGCCTCGTCGCGGACGGTGAAGTGGAAGGTCTGCTGCATCGAGCCGGGGATGTTGACCATGGCGAGCTCGCCTTCCCAGGTCTTGCAGACCCAGCCCCTCTTCGAGAACTTCTGCACGAACCCGGCGCGCGAGCCCTCGGAGTAGGACCAGTGAAGGGCGATCCACGTGTAGGCGGCGAAGAGCAGGATCGGCGCGGCGACGAGGAAAGCGCCGACCTTGATCGCGGTCCGCCGGGTTCTCCGCCGGGATTACGGATTCCCGGCGGAGGGCTTGTT
>CALMDF010000157.1 GCA_937864895.1 uncultured Holophagales bacterium
CGCGGCGGCAGGATCCGTGATCAGGAGTCCCCTGGCACACCCCCGAGGAAGACCATGCTGTGGCGCAGGGGCCCGAGGGCCTCGGCGATGCGCTCGAGCATGGCGAGGTTGGGGTCCGGGGTCACCTCAGCCGCTCCTCGAGGAGTCGGGTGGCCATCTCGCGCTCGCGGGCACGTCCTGCCCGCAGGGCATCGAACAGAGCAAGAAGCTCGTACAAGGCGGGGTCTTCCAGCGCGGCGCCCGGTGCGGAAGGAAAGAGCGGCGCGAGGCTCGGTCCACGCGCGGTGCCGTTTGGGTGAGGCCAGACGGGAGGCGGCTCGGAGGCGTCCGCGAGGAGTTCCTTCAGCGGCGAGGCGGCGTGCGCGGTCGGGATTCCCCTCGCCAGCTCGCCCCTAAGCGCCGGGAACGAGTACTTCGCTCCGTGGACGAGAAACTCCCGGAGCGCCTCGGCGCGGGGTTTGACGCGCAGTCCTCCTGGCGGGAGCAGGCCGGCCGCGACCGCCCGCTTCACCGCGCCGTGAGCCTCCGACACGCTGATCCCCAGTGACCGGGCGAGGAGCGGGTAGGTCCAGGTCTGGTCGCGTCCGACCCAGAGCTTGAGAGCGACGAGGAGATCCTGCGGTTTCAGGGCCATTGAGGGAGTGTATTCGTGATTCGCGAAACACGAAAGAACCGAAGGCCTCTCCGGCCCGCCGGAAGGAGGATCGGGGAGTGGCAGGTCGAGGATTGGAATCCGTTACCGCTGCCGGTCCGCGGCGCAGACGGCCACGATGGCGCCATCCGCGAGGTCGATCCGCACGACCTTGACCGGGATTCCCAGAGCGACCGATTCGAACGGGACGGCGAGATGCTCCTCCGTGAGTGTGCAGAGCCCCGTCAGCTGCTCGTCCTCGTTGTTGGCCTCGACGATCGCTTCCGCGACGAGGGCGTCGAACTGCGCCTTCGTATGCCGTGCCCCGGGCTCGACCGTGCGACGACGAGCCGTGGCGGGGCCTCGCTCACCAGTCATCGTGCAACCTTGCTCGAGAGGTCCATTTGCGGATTGCCAGGGCACCGTCCGCGTCCAGGGCCGACGGCGCCGCCTTGCGAGACCCGATCTTCCAGCATCCCCTCATAGGCCAGCCGAGGGCGTCGAGCCTCCCCAGGCAGAGAACGAAAGTGACGCTATCGTCCGGAAGAGAGCCGGCCCAGCTCGTGGAGCATCACCGCCGCGAGGACCTTCAGCTCCTGGGCGAAGGAGATCTCGTCCGTCTCCCTCGCCTGGGCGAGCAGTCTCGCGAGGACGGATACTGAAAGGTTCTTCCTCGACTCGGCCATCACGCGATGGCGTCCATGTAAGGCTGCATGATCCGGCTCACTCCCCGGGCACGTGCATGGCGGGCGAGCTCGCTCGCGCCCGACCGGTGCTTCCTCGTGTAGTCCTTCAGGGCCTCGACCGCCACGTCGATCCCGATCTTGTTCCGGTAGCGAAAGCAATCGACAACGGTGCGCGCGGCCCCCGTGACCCGAACCGGGACGCCCTCCACGTCGTGGTTCTCTACGCCTTCCTCGAGAGCGGCCGCGGAGAACCTGCAGACCGAGAGCCGCTGGTCCCCGAGGTGGGGTCGCCGTGCCTTCTCCGGGATCGCGATCCAGACGGTTGGGGAAGTCTGGGTCGTAAGGCCGTGGAAGCGCAGTGCCGACAGGAGACAAACGACCGCGTGCGGCACGCGGCGACAGACGAGGGCCAGAGCGTGGTGCTCCGTGAACCGGTGTCGCCGGGAAGCGTACAGCCCACGGGACAGCCTCTCGATCCTCCCCTCCGAGAGAAGGGAGTAGAGCCTGCGCCTGGGAATGCCGACGGCCTCGAGGTCGGACGGGCGGAAGACCCCGAGAGACGCGATCGTCGAGAGCTGCGTGCGATCCACGACCCGTTGATCATGGTACGAAACGTCGGGGACTGCAATCAGAAGTCGACGTTTTGATCGCTGCCGGGAACCGCCCGCGAACGGCGAGTCGGAGGTGCTCGGCGGCGAGGAGGTGTCCAGACTTCTGTCCACATCGGCTGTACCCATCAAGCTCCCGGCGTCAACCTCGCGGCCCCGGGAGCGCCGTACGTCTGGGCGAACTACTCGTCCACCATGAGAAGCTTAGGGATCCTCTGGATCTCGTCGTCTCCTCTGGGGAGCCTTGGGCTCCTGGCGTCGAAATGCCCCTTTTCCCCATGGGGTATGGGGTCGCGGGTTCGAGTCCCGCCGTCCCGACCATTGATTCCCAGAGAGTTTGGACGCCGCCGGAAACGGCAGCGTTTCTGCGCCTGTCTATTCCTCGCTGACTGACGCCGTCGTCCTTTTCTTACCTGCGACGGCGCGAAGGCGCTGGAGCAGGATCGGCAAGCGTTCCTGGCTCACGCTATCGGACGGTAGGCGACTTGGGAGCGCTCTCTGGGAGCAGTGGCAGGACCTCGAGGGGAGACGTCATCGCGGACGCCGTACCGGCGAGCGCGCGCAGCCGCACACCGCCGACCCTCGGCCGCACTGCCGTCGAGCATGAGATTTTTGTCCCTGACCGCGCGGCCCGTTCCGTAAAATCACCGCCAGTGCAACCGGAATCGAAAGTTCTTCGGCCACCTCTGATCGGGGCCTTCCTGATCGTCGCCCTCTCGGCGACCGTCGCGGCCGCGGCCCCCCCGCCCCGCGTCGTGGCGGTCGGCGACGTGCACGCGGACCTCCCGGCGCTGAAGGCGGTCCTGACCGAGGCCGGCGTCCTCGACGCGCGCGGCGCATGGTCCGGCGGCAACACGATCCTCGTGCAGCTCGGGGACCTCGTGGACCGCGGTCCCGCGATGCGCGCCACCCTCGACTTCATGATCGCGCTCGAGCGACAGGCGGCGAAGCACGGCGGCCGGTCGGTGGCGATCCTCGGCAACCACGAGGTCATGAACGTGATCGGAGACCTCCGGTACGTGACGCCGGGGAACTTCGCCGAGTTCGCGGACGCGGGCTCCGAGATTCGCCGTGCCGCGGCGTGGAAGCAGTACGTGGCGTACCGGAAGAGGCAGGCCGGTTCTTTCGGACAGCCCGAGCCCGAGCTGGGCGAGGCGGAGGAGCAGGCGTGGCTCGCCGCGCACCCGCCGGGCCGGCTCGAGCACCGCGAGGCGTTCGGACCGAAAGGGAAGTACGGCCGCTGGCTGCGCTCCCGGCCGGCAGCCTTCGTCTTCGACGGCACGGCGTTCGTCCACGGAGGCGTCTCGCCCGCCCTCGCGGTCGGGCCGCTCTCGATGCTCGACCAGCGCCTGCACGAGGAGCTCGCGGCGTTCGAGGCCGACCGGCAGGCGCTCGTCGAGGCGGGTGTGATCCTGCCGTTCTTCGACATCCAGGGGGCAAGCGCCGCGGCCGGCCACACGCTCGACATCCTCCGGGCGGCGATTGCCGCCGAGGAGGCGGCCGCCGCAGAGGCGGGCCGGAAGGCGAAGGTGCCGAAGAAGGCCGCAAAACTCGAGGCCCTCCTCGAGCGATTCGTCGCGTGGAAGACCCGCCTGTTCGCCTCCGCCGACGGCCCGCTCTGGTACCGCGGCTACAGCCAGTGGACCGACGAGGAGGGCGCGCCGGAGATCGCCCGCGTCCTGGCCGCGTCCGGCGTGAAACGCTTCGTCGTCGGGCACACGCCGCAGCCCGACGCGCGCGTGCGCGTCCGCTTCGGAGGCACCGTGTTCCTCCTCGACACCGGTATGCTCGCCGCGTACTACAAAGGCCGCGGCTCGGCGCTGGAGCTCGAGGGTGGCACCGCGACGGCGATCTACGCCGGCGAGGGGCGCCAGGTCGTGTGGCCCGCCCCCGCGCCCACAGCCGCGCCGACCGCCGCCCCGGCGGAGCGCAGCGAGGACGCATCCCCGTGACCGCCCGCCGGCTCGGTCTGCCGAACCCGTTCGCGCGCCTCTTCAGCATCCAGCGCGGCGAAGGCCGGCGCGGGGCGCTGCTGTTCTTCTATCTCTTCCTCGTCATCAACTGCTACCAGCTCGGCAAGGCGGCGCGCGACGCCCTCTTCCTGAACGTCTTCAACGCCTCGAAGCTCCCGTACGCCGACATGGCGATCGCCCTCTCGGTGGGTGGCGTGTTCGCGGTCTACGTCACGATCGGCCGCCGCACGTCGCTGCGCAATCTGCTCATGGGCAGCCTGGTGCTCTTCGCCGCGATGGACGGCGTCTTCTGGTACCTGGCGCACGTCCGGCCCGACCTCAGGTGGCAGTTCCCGGTCTTCTACATCTGGGTCGGGATCTTCGGCGTGCTGGCGCCCACGCAGGTGTGGACGCTCGCCAACTACCTCCTGACGACCCGGGAGGCCAAGCGCGTCTTCGGCCTCGTCGGTGCCGGCGCGATCAGCGGCTGGATCTTCTCCGGAATGCTGACCAAGGCGCTGGCGAAGGCGCCGGGGCTCGGTACGGAGAGCCTGCTCCTCGCGATGGCGGTCGGGCTCCTGATCTGCGCGGTCCTGGTCTCGGCCCTCTGGCGCGACAAGGGAGAGCGCGAGGCCGCTGGCTCGGCGCCGCGCGCCGACCCCGAGTCGAAGAGCCTGCGCGAGAGCCTGGCGACGATCTTCTCGTCTCCGTATCTCCTCTCGATCGCGGCGCTCATCACGCTCTCGTCCGTCG
Organism: uncultured Holophagales bacterium; assembly: GCA_937864895.1. Classification (GTDB taxonomy): domain Bacteria; phylum Acidobacteriota; class Thermoanaerobaculia; order UBA5066; family UBA5066; genus UBA5066. Next base: position 4,631 of record CALMDF010000157.1, read on the forward strand.
TGACCTCCTTCGCCGGCTGGCAGTTCAAGGCGATCGCCAAGGCCGCGTACCCGGACAAGAACGCGCTGACCGCGTTCTTCGGCGAGTTCAACCTGTGGGCGGGTCTCGCGTGCCTCGTGCTGCAGCTCGTGCTGACGTCGCGCTTCCTCCGGCGGTTCGGCCTCGGCCCCGCGCTCCTCGCGGTCCCTCTCGCCCTCCTCGGAGGCGAGATCGCGGTGCTCGCCGCCGGCACCCTCGCGGCCGCCATCCTGCTGAAGGGCGCGGACCAGCTCCTGCGCTACTCGCTCGACAAGTCGTCCGTGGAGCTCCTCTACCTGCCGATCCCGCCCGCCGTGAAGCTGCAGGCCAAGTCGTGCATCGACACGTTCATCTGGCGCCTCGGCGACGGCCTCGCCGGCTTCACGCTCGCCATCTTCACCGACCAGCTCCACTGGTCGCCGCAGCGGGTCTCCGGCGTCAACATCGTCTTCATCGGCGGCTGGATCGTCGCCGCGGTGATCGCGAGGCGGCGCTACGCCGACACGCTCCTCTCGAGCATCCGGGAGCGCCGTCTCGACGCCGAGCGCCAGTTCGCGCCCGTGCTCGACCGCTCGACGACCGAGATCCTGGCGTCGCAGCTCGCCTCGCCCGACCCCAGGGAAGTCCTCTACGCGCTCGACCTGTTCGGCGCCGCGCAGGACGGCGCAACGCATCCCGCCGTGCGCGACCTTCTCGCGCACGAGCTGCCCGCGGTGCGGCGGCGCGCGCTCGAGGTGCTCGACTCGGCCGGTGACCAGTGGGCGCTGCCGCGCGTCGAGGAGATGCTGACCGACGCGGACCTCGGCGTGAGGACCGAGGCGCTCCTCTTCCTCGCCCATCACGCCCACGTGGATCCGCTGACGCGAATAGAGGAGATCGGCTCCGTGCAGGGCTTCTCGATCACGTCTGGCATGGCCGCGTTTCTCGCCCAGCCGGGGGGCTCGCAGAAGCTGCCGGTGGCGCGGATGCTCATGGACAAGCTGATCGGCAGCTGCGGAGAGGCCGGCAAGGGCGCGCGCCTGGAGGCGGCTGCGCTCGTCGGCATGCTCCCGGACGAGTTCGACGCCCAGCTCGACGCGCTTCTTTCCGACGAGGAGCCCGAGGTCCTGCGCGCGGCCGCCCGCGCCGCCGGGAGGCTGC
>CALMDF010000158.1 GCA_937864895.1 uncultured Holophagales bacterium
CGCGATGCTCGCGGCCTACGTGGACGGCCCGGGCCTCCACGCCCACGGCCTCGCGGGGGACGCCCGCGCCCTCCTCGGCCGGGACCCCTCGGCGGTCCCCTCGCCGAAGGACGTCGCCGGGAGCGACGCCTTCGAGACGGCCGCCGAGCTCGCCACGGAGGCGGGCCTCGCCTACCTCGCCCCGCGCGCCCGGCTGCCGCTGGCGCTGCGCGACGTCCTCCTCCCCCGCCTCTCGGCGCGCCCCGCCTCGCTCGGCGTCTACGAGGAGATGGAGCTGCCGCTCGTCCCGGTCCTCGCCCGGATGGAGCTGGCGGGAATCGCCGTCGACCCGGAGGCGCTCTCGGCCCTCTCCGTCGAACTCGGCGTTCGCCTCGCGGCCCTCGAGACGGAGATCCACGCGGCCGCGGGCGAGCCGTTCAACGTCGGCTCCCCTCCGCAGCTCGGGCGGATCCTGTTCGAGAAGCTGGGGTACCCCGTCCTGAAGAAGACCGCGAAGACGAAGAGCTACGCGACCGGCTCGGACGTCCTCGGGGAGCTCGCGGTCAAGGGCTTCCGGCCCCTCCCGGGCCTCGTCCTCGAGTGGCGGGAGCTCTCGAAGCTGAAGGGGACCTACGTCGACGCCCTCCCGAGGCACGTCGCCAGGGACGGGCGGATCCACACCCGCTTCGACCAGGCCGTCGCGGCCACGGGGCGCCTCTCCTCGAACGACCCGAACCTCCAGAACATCCCGGTGAGGACCGAGGCCGGGCGGGCGATCCGCAGGGCCTTCGTCGCCCCGCCCGGCCGCCTCCTCGTCGCGGCCGACTACTCCCAGGTCGAGCTGCGCCTCCTCGCCCACCTCTCGGGCGACGCCGCCCTCATCGAGACGTTCCGCCGGGGCGAGGACATCCACCGCGCCACGGCGGCGAAGATCTTCGGGATCGACCCCGGTCTCGTCTCGCCCGACCAGCGGCGCGGGGCCAAGACGATCAATTTCGGGATCCTCTACGGCATGGGGCCCTTCGCCCTCGCCGGCCAGCTCGGCGTCACGCAGGGGGAGGCGAAGTCCTTCATCGCGGCCTACTTCGAGCGCTTCCCGTCGATCCGCGCCTGCCTCGACGGGATCCTCGCGAAGGCCCGCGAGACGGGGGCCACGGAGACGATCTTCGGCCGGCTGCGGCCCATCCCGGGGATCGCCGACCGCAACCACGCCGTCCGCGCGAACGCGGAGCGGATGGCGATGAACGCGCCGTTCCAGGGCTCCGCGGCCGACCTCATCAAGAAGGCGATGGCGGACCTCGACCGCCGCCTCGCGTCGGAGGTTCCGTCCGCGCAGATGCTCCTGCAGGTCCACGACGAGCTCGTCCTCGAGTGCGACGCGGCGGATGCTGACCACGTCGCGGCCCTGGCGAAGGAGACGATGGAGGGCGTCGCCACCCTCGCGGTGCCCCTCACGGTCGACACGGCGAGCGGCGTGAACTGGGCGGCGGCCAAATAGCGGGGGCTACAATTCGACCAATGGCCCCTGTCGGCCGCCGGTCCCCCCGGCCGTTCGCGCTCCTCCTTCCGGCCCTCGTCCTCGCGCCGGTTCTCTCTGCGCAGGCCCCCGCGCCGGTCGAGACGATCCCGGACCCGGCGCGCGTCCCACCGGCGGTGGTTCCCTTCGTCAACCCGCTCTGGCAGGACCTCGAGTCCCCGGCGGCCCTCAAGGGGCCGCCTCCGCGCCTCGTGGACCTCGACGCGAGCGCGACCCTCATCGTCGGGGTGAGGATCGACGAAGCCGGAAAGGTCTCGGAGGGGGTCGCGCCCGATCCCCCCCTCCGGGCCCTCGGTGCCGCGGCGCAGGCCCAGGCTCCCCGCTGGACCTTCAAGCCCGCGAAGAAGGACGGCCAGCCGGTGCGCTGCTGGGGGACCTACGGCGTCGACGTCGAGGTCGACCTGGAGGACGGCGTCTGGTCGGCCTTCAGCCTCGTCCCCGTCGGCAGGGAGGACCCCCTCCCCGCCCTCGGGAACGAGGCCGCCGGGGAGAAGTGGCTGAGCCGCTTCCCGTCCGCCGTCACGCCGCCCGAGCCGGGCGTCCTCTCCGTGGAGGAGGTCGACTACCTCCCGATGCCCGACAAGGTGGCGCTGAAGGTCGACTCGACGCCCCTGAGGTCGAGGGTCCTCGCCCTCGTGGAGGTCTCGGGCCTCGGGGCGGTGAAGAGGGTCGTCCCGGTCGGCGCCTTCGAGCCGCTCCTTCTCCGCTGGGTCCGCGAGAACGCCCGGACGTGGCAGCTCGCGCCGGCGAGGAAGAGGGGCGCCCCCGTCTCGGCGTGGCTCGCTCTCGACGCCACGATCGAGTACGCCCTCGACTCCGTGAAGGAGCGGGGGAAGCGCTCGATCAAGAAGAACGTCAGGGGCGTGCCGGTTCCTTGAAGCTCACGACGTCCGACGCGGCCGCCCTTCTCGACGTCGACGAGTCCACCGTCCACCGCTGGATCGAGGAGCGCGCCCTCCCGGCCGAGCGGATCGCCGGACGGACCCTCCTGAACCGCGCGGCGGTCCTCGAGTGGGCCACCGAGAACCGCGTCGCCGTCTCCTCGCGCGTCTTCCGCCCGGCCGAGACGGAAGGGGAGAGGCTCCCGTCCTTCGCCGCGGCCCTCGCGGCCGGAGGGGTCCACCACGGCGTCCCGGGCGCCACGCGGGAAGAGGTCCTCCGCGAGGCGATCGGCCGGCTCCCGCTGCCGGAAGGGAGCGACGCGGAGGACCTCCTCGCCGTCCTCCTCGCCCGGGAGACGGCGGGCTCGACGGCCATCGGGGACGGAATCGCGATTCCCCACGTCGGGGCGCCGATCGTCCTCGACGTCGACGAGGCGATCGTCAGCCTCTCCTTCCTCGCGAAACCGGTCGACTTCGGCGCGCCCGACGGGAAACCGGTGACGGTTCTCTTCACGCTCGTGACGCCGACCGTGCACGGGCACCTCCACCTCCTCGCCGCCCTGGCCTACCTCCTCCGGGACGAGTCGTTCCTGGCGGCGGTGAAGGCCGCCGCACCCGCGGAGCTCCTGCTCGACCGGGCCGCCGAGGTGGAGCGGCGAAGCGGGGGCCGCCGCCCCGCGGGCGGGCCGGACTGATGGAGGGTGCGAGTCCGGAGGGAGCCGTCCTCCTCGCCGCCACCCTCCTCCTCGCCCTGAGCGGCGTCCCGGGGCTCCTCGCCCGCAAGGGCGGCTCCGGGGGGGAGCGGCCGTCGGCGATCCTCGCGTGCGCGGGCTCGGCGCTCGGGCTCGTCTCGTCCGCCAGGATCCTCTTCTTCGGCGCGACCTTCCGGATCGAGGTCCCGAGCCCGCTCCCCGGAGGGCCGATCCTCCTCGCGGCCGACGCGCTCTCGGCCCTCTTCCTCGTCCCGGTCTTCCTCGTCCCGGCGCTCGGCGCCGTCTACGGCCTCGGCTACTGGCCGGAGGCGGGACACCGGCGGGACGCGAGGAAGCTCCGCTTCTTCATGGGCCTCCTCGCGGCCTCGATGGCGGCCGTCCTCCTCGCCCGGAGCGGCGTCGCGTTCCTCGTTGCGTGGGAGGTGATGGCCCTCGCCGCCTTCTTCGCCGCGACGACCGAGGACCGGCAGCCCGCCGTGCGGGAGGCGGGGTGGATCTACCTCGTCGCCACGCACGCCGGGACCCTCTGCCTCTTCGGAATGACGGCGCTCCTCCACGCCACGACCGGCTCCTTCGCCTGGGAGGCACCGGACGGGGGGCTTTCGACCGCGCGCCCGGCCGGGATCGTCTTCCTCCTCGCCCTCGCCGGATTCGGAGCCAAGGCGGGGCTCTTCCCGTTCCACTTCTGGCTCCCCGGCGCCCACGCCGGCGCCCCGAGCCACGTCTCGGCCGTGATGTCGGGCGTCATGCTGAAGGTCGGCCTCTACGGCCTCCTCCGGATCACGTCGCTCTACGGCGCGCCCCCCTCCTGGTGGGGCGGCCTCCTCCTCGTCCTCGGGGCGGCCTCGGCCCTCTACGGAGCCGCCCTCGCCGCCGGGCAGGGGGACGTGAAGAGGCTCCTCGCCTATTCCTCGATCGAGAACGTGGGCATCGTCGCGACCGGGATCGGCCTCGCCCTCCTCGGGCGGGCCGCGGGGCGGCCCGAGTGGGTCGCCCTCGGCCTCGGCGGGGCGCTCCTCCACGTCCTCTTCCACTCCCTCTTCAAGCCGCTCCTCTTCCTCGGCGCGGGCGCGGTGATCCACGGGACGGGGACGCGCGAGATAGACCTGATGGGAGGGCTCCTCCGGAAGATGCCGAAGACGGGGGCGGCGTTCGCGGTCGGATGCGCCGCCGTCGCGGCCCTGCCGCCCCTGAACGGCTTCTTCTCCGAGTGGATCGTCTACCTCGGCCTCTTCCGGGCATTCTCGGGCCCGGGTGAGGCGCTCCTCGCCGCCTTCGCGGCCCCGGCGCTCGCCCTGGCGGGGGGAGTCGCCCTCGCGGCCTTCGTGAAGCTCTTCGGGATCGTCTTCCTCGGGAACGCGCGCTCGGAGAAAGCCGACAACGCCCACGAGCCGGGGCCGGCGATGCGCGTGCCGATCCTCTTCCTCGCCGCCGCCTGCCTCGTGGCGGGCCTCCTCTCCCCGCTCCTCGCCCCCGGGCTCGACGCGGCGGCGCGGGCGTGGTCGGAAGAGAGCCCCGGCGGCTCGTTGCCGCTCGCCGCCGTCGCGCCGCTCGCCGACGTCGCGACCTGGGGCGCCGCCTTCCTCGCCCTCGTCCTCCTCGCGGCGGGCGCGACCGGAGCTCTCCTTCGCCGGCGGTCCCTCTCGCGCGGCCCGACGTGGGACTGCGGCTACGCGAGGCCGACGCCGCGGATGCAGTACACGGGGAGCTCCTTCGGGGAGTGGGTCTCGGCGCGCCTCACCCCGCGCGCCGCCGCGCCCGTCCTCGAGGAACGCCGGCCGGAGGGGAGTTTCCCGCGCGCGGCCCGCGTCTCCCCGCCGGCGCCGGCGCGCGACCCGCTCCTCCTGCGGTTCCTCGAGCCCCTCGCCGGGCGCTGGGCCCGGCGCTTCCACGACCTCCACGCCCTCCAGGAGGGGCGCCTCACGATCTACCTCGTCTACGTCCTCGGGACGCTCGTCGCGCTCCTCGGATGGAGCGTTTTTCGCGGATGGTTCCCGCCGCGGTGAGCCTCCTCCTCGTCCTCGGCGGGGCTTTCCTCTGCGCGGCCGGCGGCGTTCCCGGCCTCTTCCTCCCGCCCGGCGCCCGGGCGCGGCGGCTCGCGACGGCGGGCTCCGTCGGGGGCTCGATCCTGGGCCTCGCGGGGGCCGCCATCGCCGCGGTGACGGGGCGGGTCGAGTCGCTGACGCACCCCTGGCCTCTCCCGGGCGCCTCCTTCCACGTGAGCCTCGACGCCCTCTCGGCGCTCTTCCTCGTCCCGCTCTTCCTCGTCTCGGCCCTCGCGGCGGTGAGCGGTGCGCGCTCGTTCGGCGACGACGATCACCCCGGCGACGCCCGCCGGACACGCTTCTTCCTCGGCGTCGCTACGGCCGCGATCGCCGTCGTCCTCGTCGCGCGGAACATCGTCCTCTTCCTCGCCTCGTGGGAGGTGATGGCCCTCGCGGCCTACTTCCTCGTGACGGCCGACCGGCTTTCCCGCGAGGCGCGCGACGCGGGGAGGCTCTACCTCTTCGCGACGCACGTCTCGACGCTCGTCCTCTTCGGCCTCTTCGCGCTCCTGCGCTCCCTCACCGGCTCGACGGACCTCGTCCCGCTCCCGCCCGGGGTCGCCGGGACCGACGCCGGGACCGCGCTCTTCCTCCTCGCCCTCGCCGGGTTCGGCCTGAAGGCGGGACTCCTGCCGCTCCACGTCTGGCTCCCGCCGGCGCACGCGGCCGCCCCGGCGCACGTCTCGGCCCTCATGTCGGGGGTCCTCATCAAGACGGGGATCTACGGGATCGTGAGGATCACCTCGCTCGTCCCCGACCCCCCCGCCTCGTGGGGCGACGCCCTCCTCGTCCTCGGAGCCCTCTCCGCGGTCCTCGGCGTCGCCTTCGCGCTCGGCCAGCACGACCTGAAGCGCCTCCTCGCGTGGCACAGCGTCGAGAACGTCGGGATCATCGTCCTCGGGCTCGGCGTCGGCCTCGCGGGGCGCGCGGCGGGACGGCCGGAGTGGGCGCTCCTCGGCTTCGCGGGCGCGCTCTTCCACGTCGTCAACCACGGCCTCTTCAAGCCGCTCCTCTTCCTCGGGGCGGGCGAGGCCGTGCACGTCGCCGGGACGCGGGAGATGGACCGGATGGGAGGGCTCGGCCGGCTCCTCCCGAAGACCGCGTTCCTCTTCGTCGCCGGCGCCGTCGCCATCTCGGGCCTCCCGCCGCTGAACGGCTTCGCGAGCGAGTGGCTCGTCTACCTCGGCCTCTTCGAGAGGGCCCGCGCCTCGGGCGCCGACGCCTTGCGCGCCGCTTTCGCCGCGCCGGCGCTCGCCCTCACCGGCGCCCTCGCCCTCGCCTGCTTCGTGAAGGCGCACGGCGCCGTCTTCCTCGGGCGCCCCCGGGTCGGGGA
>CALMDF010000159.1 GCA_937864895.1 uncultured Holophagales bacterium
GACGAGCTCGGCCGCCTCGAGCCACCCCATGTCGCGCACCATCATCTCCCCCGAGAGGACGACCGACCCGGGATGGACCTTGTCGAGGTCGGCGTACTTCGGGGCCGTGCCGTGGGTCGCCTCGAAGACGGCGTGGCCGGTCACGTAGTTCACGTTCCCGCCCGGCGCGATGCCGATGCCTCCGACCTGCGCCGCGAGGGCGTCGGAGAGGTAGTCCCCGTTCAGGTTCAGCGTCGCGATGACGTCGAACTCCTCGGGACGGGTGAGCACCTGCTGGAGCGTGATGTCGGCGATGGCGTCCTTGACGAGGACCTTCCCCGAGGCGAGGGCGGCCTTCTGCTCGGCGTCGGCGGCCTGCCCGCCGGAGGCCTTCTTCGTCCGCTCCCACTGGTCCCAGGTGTAGGTCTCGGCCGCGAACTCACGCTCGGCCAGCTCGTAGCCCCAGTTCCGGAAGGCGCCTTCCGTGAACTTCATGATGTTGCCCTTGTGGACGATCGTCACGCTCATCTTCTTGTTCTCGACGGCGTACCTGATCGCGGCGCGGACGAGGCGCTCGGTCCCCTCCTTCGAGACGGGCTTGAAGCCGATCGCGGCCGTCTCGGGGAAGCGGATCTTCTTGTACATCGCAGGCCAGCCGGCCTTCAGGAACTCCAGCGCCTTCTTCGCGTCCTCGGAGCCGGATTCGAACTCGATTCCCGCGTAGATGTCCTCGGTGTTCTCCCGGAAGATGACCATGTCGACCTTCTCGGGGTGCTTCACCGGGGAGGGAACCCCCTTGAACCAGCGGACCGGGCGGAGGCAGACGTAGAGGTCGAGGAGCTGGCGGAGGGCGACGTTCAGCGAACGGATGCCGCCGCCGATGGGAGTCGTCAGGGGCCCCTTGATGCCGACGAGGTACTCCTTGAAGGCCTCGACGGTCTCGTCGGGAAGCCAGGTCCCGAGGGCGTCGTAGGACTTCTGGCCCGCGAGGACCTCCATCCAGGCGATCTTCCTCTTCCCGCCGTAGGCCTTGGCCACCGCGGCGTCCAGGACGCGGACGGAAGCCCGCCAGATGTCGGCCCCCGTGCCGTCGCCCTCGATGAAGGGGACGACGGGGACGTCGGGAACCACGAGCTTCCCGTTGACGATTCGGATCTTCTCGCCGTTCGGCGGGGCGGGCATCTTGCTGTCGGACATCTCGAAACCTCCGGAGCCGCGCATTCTATCGGCGCCCGGGCGAGCCGCCAACCCTCGGCGGCGGCCCTCCGGGCCTATCCCCGCCGAAGGCGGCGCTTCGGCGGGTAGGGAAAGACGTCCGGAACCTCTCGCGCCGCGTGGCGCCTCTTCATCTCGTTCCAGAACTCCGGCCTCACGAGGTCCGGGTGCGCCTCGGCGAAGAGGCTCCGGAGCGGCTTCGGGAAGCCCATGAAGGTCAGGAACTCCTCGGGGAAGACGTCCCTCGGACCGACGTAGAAGGACGGCCCTTCCCCGCCGTCGTCACCGGAGGCCTCCGGCAGCTCCCGGAACTCGCAGTCCGTCACGGCGCAGAGCTCGTCGTAGTCGTAGAAGACGACCCGGCCGTGCCTCGTCACCCCGAAGTTCTTGACGAGGAGGTCCCCGGGAAAGATGTTCGTCGCCGCGAGGTCGCGGAGCGCCCGGCCGAAGTCCAGAACGGCGTCCCGGGCCGCCTCCGGCGCCGCTTCGCGAATGAAGAGGTTCAGGGGCGTGACGCGGCGTTCCGTGTAGAGGTGCCGGATGACGACGTCGCCCCCCTCCAGCCCGACGGTCTCGGAGCACTCCGTGAGGAGCTCCTCGAGGATGTCCGGCGCGAAGCGGTCCCGGCCGAACTCGAGGAACTCGTACTCCTGGACGTCCACGAGCCGCCCGGCCCGGTCGTGCTCGAAGACGAACTGGTAGCGCTCCTTGACCTGGCTCCGCGTCACGGTCTTCGTCGGCCCGAAGCGGTCCCGGATCACCTTGAAGACGACGTCGTACCCGGGCATGGTGAAGACGACCATCACCATCCCCTTCTCGCCCCGGGCCGTCTCGAACCGGTCGCCCGACCGCTCGAGGTGCCTGAGGAGATCGCGGAAGAGCTCCGTCTTGCCGTGCTTGTTGTACCCGAGCGTGACGTAGAGCTCGGCCACCGGCTTCCTCGGTAGGATCGACTTCATGAACCTGACGATCCCGGCCGGTGCCTCCACGTCCACGTGGAAGTACGAGCGGGTGAAGCTGAAGACGACCGACACCTCGTCCTCGTCGAGGAGGACCGCGTCGACCACCGCCCTGCCGTCCGGGTTCACGAGCGCGAGGACGAGGGGCAGGAAACGCTCGCCGCGGACGACCCTTCCGACGACGTAGGCGCCCTTGTTCCGGTAGAAGACCGGCTCGAGGAGCTCCACGAAGTCGAACTCCGTGTCGCCCCACGCCGCGGTGAGCGCCTCGTCCACGGCGCGGCCGACGAGCTCCGCGTCCCCCTCGTAGTCCGCCCACGGGATGCCGAACTCGTAGTCGTCGAGGACCTGGTGGACGACCGAGCGCGTCGAGAGGGCGCCCGGGTAGGTCCTCACCGGCACGGCCCCGGTCGCCGGCAGGCCGCTGTCGCTCCCGAAGTGGACGAACTCCCGCTTCGGGTCGACGCCCACGGTCGTGAAGACCTTCCGGGTCACCGAGTTGAAGAAGGTCTCGGCGAGCTCGAGGTCGCCGTGTCCGTTCATGAGCCACGAGAACTCGCGCTTCATCGCCGACCAGAGCTCGGGCGACCGCTGCGGCTGGCCGAAAACCTCCTCGAGGGACGCCACGACGCGGCGGACGACGTTCGTGTAGAGCGCGAGCCTCTCGACCATGTCGTGCTGGACGCCGTGCCAGTCGGAGGTCTCGAAGTGGAGCGCGGAGCGCCGGGTGATCCGGCGGAAGCCCGAGCGGTACTGCTCGAACCCCCACTTCACGAGGATCGCCCCCTTGCGTGCGATCCGGCCGTCGGGCTCGTTCATGGCGCGCGGAGGATAAGGCACGGCGGGGAGCGGCTCCATTCGATCAGCTGCCTCTCTGCGGACCGTCCCCGGCCTTCCCGTTCCGAGGAGGGTCGGCGACCACGCGTCCGCCCCTCACCGTCGCCCCGACGACGATCCCCGCGGCGACGAGGACGAGGTTCTTGATGATGTACTGCCCTTCCAGCGTCGGGGCGTACGGAATCCGGGTGAAGACCTCCCCGGGGAAGAGGAAGACCGGGGTCAGCGTCCCGGCCATCTGGACGAAGAGGAGGAGCAGGACCTCCCGGAGCCGGACGCCCGCGAGGAGGCCGAGGCCGATGACGCACTCCCAGACGGCGAGGACGGGGAGCGAAACGGCGGGCGGGACGACCCCGAACGTGAGGACCGAGATCGTCTTCGTGGCCAGCCCCTGCGCCGGGCTGAGATCCGGGAAGAGCTTGAGGGCGCCGAACCAGAGGAAGACGATCCCGAGGCTGATCCGGAGGAGGGGCAGGCCCCACCGGGCCATGGCCGCCGTGATCTTCACGTCGAGGGCCTCGAGGGCGCGCGGCAGCGCCGGGATCATCGACCTCCCTCCCCTGCAGGCTCGCCGGTCGTCAACTTGAGGCCGACGAGGGAGACGACGAGGAGGGCGAGGAAGAGCCCCCTCGTCGGCGTGACCGTCTCTCGGAAGAAGACGATCCCGCAGGCGGCGGCGCCGAGCGCCCCGATGCCGACCCAGACCGCGTAGGCCGTGCCGAGCGGGATCGTCCTCATCGCCATCGAGAGGAGGACGACGCTGCAGCACATGGTGACGACGACGAGGGCCGCGATCCCGGGCCGGCGGAAGCCGTCGGAGTACTTGAGACCGACGGCCCAGAAGACCTCGAAGAGCCCGGCGAGCACGAGGAGAAGCCACGACATGGGAGACCACCTTTCCCGCGTCGTCTTGTCCTGACCGGGTACGGCGCGTCTCGTCCGGGCGCCGCGGGGCGGCGCGCCTCCATCCTGCCAGCAGCGCCCCTGGCGGGCAACGTCCCCGGGGCCGGGTCAGGGCGGGTACCCGGTGATCTCCCGGATTTCCTCGTAGAGCGGCCGGAGGCGCTCGTACATCTTCAAGTAGACCCGCCGGTAGAGGCGGTCGTAGAGGCCCGACGTCACGGGGTCGGGGTCGAAGACCCGGCCCACGCGGGTCATCGAGGCGACGGCGGCCTCGAACGAGGGGTGGAGACCGAGCCCGACGGCCGCGTCGATCGCGGCCCCGAGGCCCGAGGCCTCGGTGACGTGGGGACGCGCGGCCGGCAGGCCGAACACGTCGGCCGTGATCTGCATCGCCGCGTCGCTCTGCGCTCCCCCGCCGGCCACGCGCAGCTCGGTGATCGGCACGCCACCCCGCTTCTCCGACCGCTCCTTGCCCTCGCGCAGCGCGTAGGCGAGCCCTTCCAGGATCGCCCGGTAGAGGTGGGCGCGGGTGTGGACGTCGCCGAACCCGATGACGGCGCCTTTCGCCTCCGGCCCCGGGCGCTTCACGCCGGGCGACCAGTACGGCTGGAGGACGAGCCCCATCGAGCCGGGGGGCACCTTCGAGACGAGCTGGTCGAAGAGCGCCTCGGCCGGGAGTCCCCTTTCCCGCGCCTCGGCCTCCTCGAGCTGCCCGAACTGCTCCTTGAACCAGGTCACCATCCAGAAGCCCCGGTAGATCTGGACCTCGAGGCTGTAGGCGTTCGGGAGGGCCGCCGGGTAGGGCGGAAGGAGCGGAAGAGGCTCGACGTAGCGGCGGTGCGTCGTGTTGATCGTGGCGGTCGTCCCGTAGCTCAGGCAGGCCACGTGCGGCTCGAGGCACCCGGCGCCGAGGACCTCGCACGCCTTGTCGGCGGCGGCGGCGATCACGGGAAGGCCCTTCGGGAGGCCTGTCGCCTCCGCCGCCGCGGCCGTCAGCTCTCCGAGCCGCCCGCCCGGCGGGACGAGCCCGGGAAGCTGCTCTCGACGAACCGGGAGAGCGTCCCACTTCCAGTCGAGCCTCCCCGCCCAGCGGAGACGCCGGTAGTCGAACGGAACGTAGCCGACCTGGCCTCCCGTCGAGTCGACGAAGCGGCCGGTGAGGCGGTGCGCGAGGAAACCGGACAGGAAGAGGTACCGCTCCGTCGCCTTCCAGACCTCCGGCTCCTGCCTGGCGATCCAGTGGGCTTCGGCCTCGGCCTGGAAGTAGGCGACGGTCTCGGACATTCCCGAGACGCGGAAGAGCATTCCCCAGAGGCCGCCGACGGGCCGCACGCCCTCCGACCGCCGCTGGTCGAGCCAGACGATCGCAGGCCGGAGCGGACGCCCCTTCGCGTCCGTGCAGACCATCGTGGCCCGCTGCGTCGTGACCGCGACGCCGGCGATCGCCTCCCGCCGGACCCCGGGCTGGGCGAGGAGCGCGCGGACGGATTCGCAGACGGTGCGCCAGTAGAGCTCGGGATCCTGCTCGGCGAAGCCGGGCGGCCCCGGGACGTAAGGGTCGATCGGGACCCGGCTCCGGGCGACGAGGCTTCCGGACAGGTCGAAGAGGAGAGCGCGGACGCTCTGGGTCCCGTGGTCGATCGCGAGAAGCTGCTCGCCGCTCACGCGCAGGACGGCTGTGCGGCCTCCGACGGGGCCGCCACGGGCGCCGCGTAGTTCGCGCGCCACCTCGCGAGGTACTCCTGCACTTCCATCGACCAGCGGTCATCATCCCACGCCAGCTCCTCGCGGCAGACCTCGCCCACGCGCGAAAGGAGCGAGGCGCCGCCGTCGGGGAGGAGGAGCCCGGGGCGGATCCTCCGGAGGAGGAGGTCGTCGAGGTGGACGACCTGCTCGGCCCGGGCCGCCCAGCGAAGCTCGGCCCAGAGGTAGGGCGTGCCGGGCATCGTCTCCAGCTCCCCGGGCCGAGCGGCGTCGACGAGCCCGTCGGCCGCGGAGCCGTACCGGCCCGCGAGCCGCCGGGCCTCGGCCGCGTCGAGACCCGGGGCCCGGCGCAGCGCACGAGCCGCCGGCCGGAAGACGCGGGCGTCGGCACCGAGCCGGGAGAGGACGGGGAGGCGCCTGCGGAGGAGCCTCAGGGCGTCGAGGGCGATCAGCCGGAACGTCGTCAGCTTCCCGCCGGTGACCGTCAGGAGCCCCGACTCGAGCCAGAGGGCGTGCTCGCGGCTTTCCTCCGAGGGCTTCTCCTTCCCCGTGCCGATCACGGGCCTCACGCCCGAGAAGCTCGACACCGCGTCCCGCGGCGAGAGGGCGAGCGAAGGAAAAGTCGACGCGGCGCCCTCGAGCAGGTAGGCCGCCTCGGAGACGCCGATCGACGGCTCCTCGTCGAGCGGGCCGGGATGGTCGAGATCGGTCGTCCCGAGGAGCGTGAGCCTCTCCCACGGGTAGGCGAAGAGCGGCCGCCCGTCCCGCGGGTGACGGAAGGTCAACGCCTGGGCCGCGGGGAAACGCCAGGCCGGGAAGAGGAGGTGGCTCCCGCGGAGGGGCCGGATGCGGGGTGTGCCGCCCACGTCCGCACGAAGACGGTCCGCCCAGGCCCCGGTCGCGTTCACGACGGCCGACGCTCGCACGGCCCTCTCGTCGCCCGACACGAGGTCGCCGAGGACTGCGCCCGCGACGTTCCCCCGGCTGCGGAGGAGCCCCCGGCACCGGACGTAGTTCAGGGCGCACGCCCCCGCGGCCTCGGCCTCGAAGAGGACGCGGAGGACGAGCCGGGCGTCGTCGGTGAAGGCGTCTCCGTAGGCGAAGCCCCCGGTCAGGCCCCTTTCCCCGAGGTGCGGGGCGCGCAGGAGGAGCTCTTCCCCCGTGAGGCGAGCATGGTGCCCTTCCCGCGCGAGGAGGTCGTAGACGAGAAGCCCCGTGCCGATCGCGGCGCGCCCCGGGCGATCGCCCCGGCGCGAGGCGAAGAGGAACCCGATCTTCTCGACGAGCCCCGGCGCCTCCTCGAGGAGCCGGTCCCTCTCCCGCACCGACTCCCACGTCAGCCTGAGGTTTCCCTCCGCGAGGTAGCGGAGACCGCCGTGGACGAGCTTCGAGGAGCGGCTCGAGGTCCCCGACGCGAAGTCTCCCTGCTCGACGAGGAGCACCGAGGCGCCGCCGAACGTCGCGCCCTGCTTGACCTGAAAATTCGAATACCCGGCGTTGTTCGAGGCCCGGTGCTTGCAAAAGACCACGATCCCCACCTGGTCACCGGCGGGCGGTGAGATTGCCTATGTCACCATCGAGCAGGGCCAGACCAGCATCTGGCGCATAGCCCTGGATGGCGGGCAGCCGGTGCTGCTGGCCGGCGGCGCAAGCGAAAACTACGCGCCGTCCG
>CALMDF010000160.1 GCA_937864895.1 uncultured Holophagales bacterium
ACGATGATCAACGGCCTCGGCGTCCTCGGCTGGGGCGTCGGCGGGATCGAGGCCGAGGCCGCGCTCCTCGGCCAGCCCGTCTCCATGCTCATCCCCGAGGTCGTCGGGATGAGGCTCTTCGGCAGGCTCCCCGAGGGGGCGACGGCGACGGACCTCGTCCTCACCGTCACCCAGATCCTCCGCAAGAAGGGGGTCGTCGGGAAGTTCGTCGAGTTCTACGGGCCGGGCCTCGCCGCCCTCGCCCTCACCGACCGCGCCACGATCGCGAACATGGCGCCCGAATACGGCGCGACCATGGGCTTCTTCCCGGTGGACGGCGAGACGATCAAGTACCTCGAGTTCACGGGCAGGAAGGCCCTCGCCCCGCTCGTCGAGGCCTACTGCCGGGCGCAGGGCCTCTGGCGCGCCGAGGACGCCCCCGAGCCGCGCTTCTCCGAAACCCTCGAGCTGGACCTCGGCGAGGTCGTCCCGTCGATCGCCGGGCCGAAGCGCCCGCAGGACCGCATCGCCCTGAAGGACGCCAAGAAGGTCTACCGCGAGAGCCTCCCGGCGATGCTCGGGAAGGGCGGCTCGGCGGAGGCGACCGTCCCCGTCGCCGAGGGGCGGGTGAAGTACGAGCTCCCGAACGGCGCCGTCGTCATCTCGGCGATCACCTCCTGCACGAACACCTCGAACCCGTCGGTCCTCGTCGCCGCCGGCCTCGTCGCGAAGAAGGCGGTCGAGCGCGGCCTCGACACGAAGCCCTGGGTGAAGCCGTCCCTGGCGCCGGGTTCGAAGGTCGTCACCGACTACCTGAAGGCCGCGGGCCTGATGCCCTACCTCGAGGCCCTCGGCTTCCACGTGGTCGGCTACGGCTGCACCACCTGCATCGGCAACAGCGGCCCGCTCCCCGAGAAGGTCTCCGAGGCGGTGAGAACGGGCGACCTCGTCGTCGCCTCGGTCCTCTCGGGCAACCGGAACTTCGAGGGGCGCGTCAACCCGCAGGTGAAGATGAACTTCCTCGCCTCGCCGCCGCTCGTCGTGGCCTACGCCCTCGCCGGCGAGATGGACCTCGACCTGACGACCGAGCCGCTCGGCAACGACCGCAACGGCCGGCCCGTCTTCCTCGCGGACCTCTGGCCGACGCCGCAGGAGGTCGCCGAGACGATCGCGCGGTCGATCGAGCCGGGCCACTACGCCAAGGCGTACGGGGCCGTCTTCGAGGGGGACGAGGGCTGGCGCGCCCTCTCCGTCCCGACCGGCGACACCTTCGCCTGGGACGCGAAGTCCACCTACGTGAGGAAGCCGACCTTCTTCGAGGACCTCGGAAGGGACCCGAAGCCCCTCGCCGACGTGATGGGCGCCCGCTGCCTCGCCCTCCTCGGAGACTCCATCACGACCGACCACATCTCCCCCGCCGGCAACATCGCGAAGACCTCGCCGGCCGCGAAGTACCTCGGCGACAACGGCGTGAAGCCCGCCGACTTCAACCAGTACGGCGCCCGCCGCGGCAACCACGAGGTGATGATGCGTGGCACGTTCGCGAACATCCGCCTGAAGAACCTCATGCTCCCCGGCACCGAGGGCGGCGTCACCGTCCACGTCCCGTCGGGCGAGCCGATGTCGATCTACGACGCCTCGATGAAGTACCAGGCCGAGGGGACGCCTCTCGTCGTCCTCGCCGGCGCCGAGTACGGCACCGGCTCCTCGCGCGACTGGGCGGCCAAGGGGACGATGCTCCTCGGCGTGAAGGCCGTCGTCGCGAAGAGCTTCGAGCGGATCCACCGCTCGAACCTTGCCGGCATGGGAGTCCTCCCGCTCCAGTTCGCCGCGGGCGAGGACGCGCAGACGCTCGGCCTCACCGGGAAGGAAACCTTCGACGTCGGGAACGTCGCCGACGGCCTCGCCCCCCACAAGAAGATCACCGTCACCGCGACGGCCGCCGACGGTACGAAGAAGACCTTCACCGCCACGCTCCGCCTCGACACGCCCAACGAGGTCGACTACTACCGCCACGGCGGCATCCTGCAGTTCGTGCTGCGGCAGATGACCGCGTAAACGCAGAGGGGCACGACCCGGATGGAGGGCCGCGGGAGCGATCCCGCGGCCTTTCGTCTTCACGGGGCTTGCGCCGGCGGGATCCGCGGTTAGAGTTCAGGCGCGCATGGGACTTTTCCCGGACCGGCCGAAGGGCGAGCCTCAGGCTCTCAAGGAGGCCATCGAAGCCTCCCGGAAGCGGCTGAACGAAAACCCAGCCGACACCGGCGCCGTTCTCAAGCTGGCGGACGACCTCGCCGGGAGCGGCCGGAAGGCCGAAGCCGTCCAGCTGCTCAACCGGCACGGTCCGATCGTGCAGTCGCGGGGCCGCCTCGAGGAGGCGGTCTCCATCTACAGGAAAGTCTCGCAGCTCGACCCGAACTGCACCCTGAGCTCCTCCACGTTCCTGTCCCAGCTCGAGCTGAAGAAGATCCTCGAGGCCGGGAAGCAGGACCGCGCGGCGACGCCTCCTGCCTCGGCCCCGCCTCCTTCCGGCACCTTCACGAGCTCCGGGCCCGAATCGCCGCCGCCCGCGAGCGGGTCCTTCGCACGGCCGGCCCAGTCCGTGGCACCGCCTCCCAGCGGGTCCTTCGCGCGTCCGGCCCAGTCCGCGGCACTTCCCCCCAGCGGGTCCTTCGCCCTACCCGGGCCGGCCCGACCGGATGACTCCGGTTGGAACCGGAAGAAGGAGGCCGTCCACAGCGTGAGGGCCGGGATTCCCCTGCTCCGGGACATCCCCCCGGACCTGATCGAGCTCGTCCTCGAGTGGATCAGGCTCGTCCCTCTCGCGCCGGGCGAGGTCCTCTTTCGCGAGGGGAGCGAGGGGAGCTCCGTCTACTTCGTCGTCCGGGGGACCCTGGGCCTGACGTCGCGGAACGACCTCGGAACGGAGGTCCTCCTGCGGACGGCGAGGGACGGGGACTCGATCGGAGAGGCGTCGTTCCTCACCGGGCTGCCCCACTACGCGACGGTGACGGCCTGGGAGCCCTCCAACCTCCTCGAGCTCGACCACAACCTCCTCGCGCCCATCACCCGCATGCATCGCCCGCTCGCGGACGCGCTGAACCGTGTCTACGAGGAACGCGTCCTCGGCGCGGCCCTCGCCCGTTCCCGCGTCTTCGGCGTCCTTGCGGAGACCGAGCGCAGGCAGCTGACGCGGCGGCTCGAGACGCTCGCCGTGCCGGCGGGGACGTCGGTCGTCAGGCAGGGGGCCCCGGCGAAGGGTTCGTACATCGTCAAGAGGGGTGCGTTCCGCGTGACCTTCCGCTCGGGCGAGCGCGAGGTCGCGGTCTCCCTTCTCCGGCCGCACGAGGCTTTCGGCGACCTCGGCGAGGGTCCCGAGGAGCCGCAGGCCGAGTCGGTCACCGCCGTGGCCGAGTCGGAGCTCCTCTGCCTTTCCTCGGCCGACCTCGCCGATTTCCGCTCGCGCAACCCGCCGCTCGCCGCGACCCTCGACACGCTCCGGTTCGATCGGGCCGAGAGATGCGTGGCCGCGCTGCGCGCGGCCCGAAGCTGACCGGATCCGGGTCGGCCCTCCGTCCCCCTTTCCCGCCGAACCGCCTTGCGCTCGCGAGATCCGCGGGTAGAGTCCGGACGCATGGGCCTTTTCTCGGACGGGTCGAAGGGGGATTCCCCGGCGATACGGGAGACCGTGGAGGCGTGCCGGAAGCGGCTGAGCGAGCACCCCGCGGACGCAGGCGCCGTCCTCAAGCTCGCGGACGCCCTCGCCGCGAGCGGGCGGAGGACGGAGGCCGTGCGGCTCCTGAACCGGTTCGGTCCGATCGTCCAGTCCAAGGGCCGCCTCGAGGCAGCGATCGCCATCTTCAAGAAGGCGACGCAGCTCGACCCGGACAGCGAGCTGACCTCCTCCACGTACCTCTCGCACCTCCAGCTGCAGAAGATCCTGGAGGCCGAGAAGGCGGTGCGAGCGGCGGCGCCGCCCCAGGCGGCCCCTCCCCCTTCCGGCGCCTTCACCCGCCCGGGGCCCGACCCGGCCCCTCCCGCAAGCGGCTCCTTCGCGCGGCCCGAGCCGGCGACGGGTCCGCCTTCCAGCGGCTCCCTGCCCCGTCCGGCCGCTTCCGCGGGCCCGCCGCCGAGCGGTTCGTTCGCGCTGCCCGAGCCTCCGGCCCCGTCCGCGTGGAGCAGGAAGAAGGAGGCCGTCCACGCCGCGACGCCAGGGATCCCTCTGCTGCGCGACATCCCCCCGCTCCTGATCGACCTCGTACTCCAGCGGATCAACCTGGTCACCCTCGCCCCGGGCGAGGTCCTGTTCCGCGAGGGGAGCGAGGGGAACTCCGTCTTCTTCGTGGTCCAGGGGACGCTGGAGGTCTCGGCGCGGCACGACCTCGGCACGAAGGTCGTCCTTCGGATCGCGAGGGACGGAGAGGTCCTCGGCGAGGCTTCGTTCCTCACCGCGCTGCCCCGCTACTCGACCGTGACGGCCCTCGAGCAGTCCAACCTCCTCGAGCTCGACCACGACGCCCTCGCCCCCATCGCCCGAAAGCACCGCCCTCTCGCGGACGCGCTGAACCGGCTCTACGACGAGCGCGTCCTCACGTCGGCTCTCGCCCGCTCCCGCGTCTTCGGCGTTCTGCCGGAGGCCGAGCGCCGGCAGCTGACGCGGAAGCTGGAGCCGGTCGCGGTGCAGGCGGGGACGCTCGTCGTCCGGGAGGGGGTCCCGGCGAAGGCCGCCTTCATCGTCAAGCGGGGCGCGTTCCGCGTGACGTTCCGCGCGAGCGACCGCGAGGTCGCGGTCGCCCTCCTCCGGCCGCACGAGGTCCTCGGCGACCTCGCCGAGGGGCTCGCCGTGCCCCAGGCCGAGTCGATCACGGCCGTGACCGACTCGGAGGTCCTCCGCCTCGCGCCGGAGGACCTCGCGGCCCTGCGATCGCGCAGCGCGCCGTTCTCCGCGGCCCTGGACGCGCTCCGGCTCGAGCGGGCCGAGAGGTGCGTGGCGGCGCTGCGCGCCGCCCGCCGCTGATAGACTTCGAGCGCGACATGCCCGCCGACGAAGCGTCTCCGGACATCCAGGTCCGCCTCAAGGACGTCTACCACGAGCTCCCCGACGCGCTGCGGCGCATCGCGGACACCCTGATGTCCGACCCCCTCCTCGGCGCCCTCTGGGGAATCGAGTCGATGGCGGAGCGGGCCGGCGTGAGCGTGGGGACCGTCGTGCGGTTCTCGAAGCGGCTCGGCTACAGGGGATTCAGCGACTTCCGGGACGCCCTGCGCGAGGCGTGCCAGCTCCGGTCGGAGGGGGATCCGCTCGAGGCCCTCGAGGCGCCGTCGGACCCGTTCTGGGCGCTCACCGAGGTGGCTCGGCGCGACCACGAAAACCTGAACCGCCTGCTCCAGACGATGGACCAGGCTACGCTCGAGTCCGCGACCCGGCTCCTGATGCAGGCCCGGCACCGGGTCCTCCTCGGGCGCGGCGTCTCTCACGTGATGTGCCAGGTCCTCGCCTTCAACCTCACGCAGGCGGGCCTCCCCTGCATCGCGGCGATCCCGTCCGACTTCTCGAACCAGGTGGCGAACCTCGGGGAGCGGGACGTCCTCGTCGTCGTCAGCTGCGCCCCGTTCAGCCGGGAGACGGTGGACGCGGCGGACTTCGCGAAACGCTGCGGCATCCCGGTCCTCGCATTCACCGACCGGAGGGACTCGCCCCTGGCGAAGAGCGCGACCGTGACGATCGGCCTCCCGTCCGAGGACTTCCTCTTCAGCTTCGGGCTCTCGACGTTCTCCGTCCTCTCGCACGCCCTCGCCATCTCGGTGGCCTCGAAGGACTCGGCGGGGACGGCGCGGAGGCTGAAGGCGGCCGACGAGGTCGCGCAGCCGCTCTTCGTCGAGCACTGGCTCCCCTTCCAGCCGGGGGCCATCCGGGTGATGCGGCCTCCGAAGCCCCGGGGGTCCTGACCGCCCGGGAAGAACGTCAGGGGGCCAGCGCCAGGATGGCCTCCATGACCCCGCCGCCGACGGCCCGGGCCTTGTCCGACACGGTGAGGCAGTGCTCCCGGATGCATCGGGGGTCCACGTCGGCCACCTTCAGGCCGGCCGGCGCGTCGAAGCCCTGGCGGATGAGCCCCCGGACGACTCCGCCGATGGCCGCGGGGACCGCCACCCCCCCGACGGACAGGAGGCGATACCCCGCTTCCACCGTGTCCCCGATCCCGCAGTGCAGCTCGACCGTGCCTGCCACCGGGGCCCGGATCACACGGTCCCGGCCCTGGCCCGCGATGAGGCCCGGCACGCCCGTGTCGACCTGCGCGCAACCCTCGAGGATCACGCGTCCCAGGTCGTGGCCGCGGTTCGTCTCCACGACGGCGTGGGCGTCGCGCCCCGCTTCGAAGCCCGGGCCGAGCGCCACGACCACCGGCGCCATGTCGAGCGAAGTGCCCAGGTTGCGCTTGGCGAGGATGGCGTCGACGAGGACGACGGGAGAGAGCCGGACGACGCTCCGGCCCTCGGGGTCTTCGAGGACCGGGACGGGATCCCCCGGCGACCACGCCTCCGGCACGCTCCCGCAGCGGATCGCCCGGACCCCTTCCACCGAGGCCTCGCCGTCGTACATCGCCTCGGAGAGGCTCACCGTCCGCCGGATCGCGCTCGGACGCGCGGTTTCCAGGGCGACCACGCGGAACCCGGAACGAACGAGACGGACGATGCAGCCGGTTCCCAGGTCCCCCGCGCCGCGCACGACGACGAGGCGCCCCGCGACGATGCTCATCCGGGGACCCGCGGACGCACCGCCAGAAAGACCCGCCCGCCGGACTCCGCGCCGCTGAGGAGGACGAGGTCCGCGCCGAGGGCCGCGAGCTGACCCGGCGACGGGATGTAGGGGGCCTCGTCCGCCTTGTTGAGGAGGGCGACGCGCCGGCCGGGGGCACCCTTGAAGAGACCCTCGGGATGGCGCGCGAGGGCCACGACGTGGTCCCACCCGATCGGCGCTCCGGCCGCGCAACCCGTGACGGCGGCGAAGCGCTCGGGGCGGTGCACCGTGCGCTCGTCCATGGGTCGCCCGAGGGCGTCGAGGCCGACGACGCCGACGACGAGGTCGGTTCCCTCCGGGACGGCCGGCTCGAAGGACGCGGGCGCCTTGATCGGGAGCCGGCGCGACCCGTCGGCCTCCACGAGGACGAGGCCCCACGTCCGCTTCAGCGCCGCGACCCGCGACGGGTGGATCCCCTTCAGCTTCCCGGGTTCGTCCGCCAGCCTCGTGACGAGGAGCGTGACGCCCGGCCGGGGCTCGGGGCCGGCGGGCTCTTCCGGTCCGGCCGGGTGCTCGAGGTCGCCACGGAAGACGATCCGCGCGGCGCTCGCGCCCTCCGCGCCGGGGTCGGCCAGGTGCGTCGTCGTCGTGACGAGGACGGCGCGGCCCTCCGCTTCGAGCTCGCGGGCGAGGTGGAGGAGAAGGCTGGTCTTGCCTCCTGCCCCGACGAACGCGACGAGGCCCTCGCCCCCGGGGAGAAGGGGAAGAAGGGCGTCCGCGAGCCTCACGACGCGTTTCGTCGCGCCCTCCCGGAAAGGCCGGCGTTCGGGATTCCGCGGCGCACCGCGACGAGCTCGCCGGCGATGGAGACGGCGAGCTCTTCGGGCGTCTCCGCGCCGATGTCGAGGCCGATGGGGGCGCACACGGACTCGACCTTCGCCGGGTCGAACCCGTCCGCGAGGACCTGCTCGGTCAGGAGACGCACCTTCCGCCGGCTCCCGATCAGCCCGGCGTAGCGCCACGGCTTCGAGAGGACCGCGCGGAGCGACTCGAGGTCGGCGAGGTGACCCCGCGTCACGATGACGACGTAGGTCGAGGCGTCGAACGGGAAGCCGTCGACGACCCCGACGTAGTCGCCGCACAGGGTCGCGACACCTTCGGGAAAACGCCCGGGAACGAGGAACTCCGGCCGGTCGTCGGCGACCGTGACCGCGAAACCGACGGCCCGCGCGGCCACGGCCACCGCCCGGCCGACGTGGCCCCCGCCGAGGACGAGGAGCTTCTCCGGCGGGAGGAGCGGGTCGTAGAAGAGGCCGGCCTCCGGGTCGAAGACGGGCTTGCCGTGCTCGAGGGCGCGCCGGGCCGCGCCGGCGTCCGCCCCTTCGAGCCGCGCCGGCCACCATCCCCCCGCCTCGTCCATCGCGGCGCACTCGCCCGTCTCCATCCGCCGGGCGAGGACGACCCGAACGCCGCGAAGGAGACGCTCCCGGGCGGCCTCGTACGCGGCTTTCGACACGAGAGGCTCGACGAGCACCTGGCTCGTCCCGCCGCAGACCATGTCCATCCCCTCGGCCTCGTTCCCCTGCATCTCGACCGCGACGACGCGCGGCCGGCCGTCGGCGAGCGCCGCCCGGGCCGTCGCGAGGACGAACGACTCGCCCTTCCCTCCCCCGACGGAGCCCGCGACGAGGCCCTCCTCCCCCGCGAGCATCCAGGAGCCGGCGTGGCGCGGGGCCGAGCCCTTCACCTGCATCACCGTGCAGAGGGCGAGAGGGCTCCGCGCCGCGAGGAGCGTTTCGAGGAGCGGGAGGCTCATCCCCTCTTCTTCCGGCTGTAAGGCGTTCCCTGGAGCGGCAGCTCCGTGCGGAACTCCCCGTCGCGGTTGAAGTACGCCCCCGCCACCGCGGGAGCCGTCGGGATCGTCGCGATCTCGCCGAGCCCCTTGGCGCCGAACGCCTTCGGGTCGGGGTTCTTCTCGATGATCACGGCTTCGATCGGCGGGACCTTCGAGTCCTTGAAGAGCCCGAGCGTCCCGTACTTGACCTGCGGCTCGCCGTCCTTGAGCGGGAAGTCCTCGGTCAGGCCGAACCCGAGCCCCATGACGACGCCCCCTTCGATCTGCGCCTCCACCTGGACCGGGTTGATGGCCCGGCCGACGTCGTGAGCCGCGACGACCTTCTCGAGCATCCCGTTCGCGTCGAGGAGGACGACGTGCGTGGCGTACGAGTAGGCGACGTGGCTCACCGGGTTCTCCTTGTCGCTGGCGAAGGGATCGGTGACTCCGGAGAACTCGGCGTAGTACTCCTTCCCCTCCAGCTCGGCGAGCGTCGCCGTCGCGAGGTCCTTCTTCAGGTCGGCGGCCGCCCGGCAGGCCGCCTCTCCCGTGAACAGGGTCTGACGGGACGCGGTCGTCGTTCCGCTGTTCGGGGAGTTGGAGGTGTCGGGCGGGGCCACGGCGATCTGGCCCCAGGAAAGGCCGGCGATCTCGGCGACGAACTGCTCGAGGACGGAGGCGAGCCCCTGTCCCATGCAGGCGGCGCTCGTGTAGATGACCGCCTTGCCGCCTTCCACCTTCAGCTTCACGCGGCCCACGTCGGGGAGGCCCACGCCGATCCCGGCGTTCTTCATCGCGCAGGCGATCCCGGCGTCGGGTCGCCTCTCGCAGATTTCCTTCACCGCGAGGAGGGTCTCCTTCAGGCCGGTCCCCTCGTCGCAGAGCTGTCCGTTGGGGAGGGTGTCGCCCGGCCCGCAGGCGTTCCGCCAGCGGACCTCCCACGGCGTCAGGCCCGCTTCCTTCGCGATCAGGTTGAGGCAGGACTCCATGGCGAAGCACGACTGCGTCACGCCGAAGCCGCGGAAGGCGCCCCCGGGCGGGTTGTTCGTGTAGACGCCGGTGCCGACGATCTCGACGTTCGGGATCCTGTACGGCCCCGCCCCGTGGGTGCAGGCGCGCTGGAGGACGGGCCCTCCGAGCGAGGCGTACGCGCCGGTGTCCTGGAGGAGGTCGGCCTTCACGGCGGTCACGTGGCCGTCGGCGTCGGCGGCGACGACGTAGTCCATCTCGAAGGCGTGGCGCTTCGGGTGGACGCGGATCGACTCCTGCCGGTCGAGCGTCAGCTTCACCGGGGCCTTCAGCTTCCAGGCCAGGAGCGCGGCGTGGTGCTGGACGATCAAGTCCTCCTTGCCGCCGAACCCGCCCCCGACGTAGGCGCTGACGACCTTGACCTTCTCGGGCGGGAGGCCGAGGACGCCGACGACCCCCTTGTGGTCGTCGTAGATGCTCTGCGTCCCGGTGTAGACCGTGAGCGTCCCGTCCTCCCCCGGGATGGCCAGGGCGCTCTCCACCTCCATGAAGGCGTGCTCGGTCTCGGGGGTCCGGAACTTCTTCCTCACGACGATCGCCGCCTCCGCGATTGCCTTGTCCGGGTCGCCCCGCTTCAGCCGGGAGGTCGCGAGGAGGTTCCCCTTGGGATGGAGCCTCGGGGCGTCTTCGTCGAGCGCCCGCTTCGGGTCGACGAGCGGCGGGAGGACCTCGTAGTCGAGCCGGATCTTCGCCGCCGCCTCCTTCGCCTGCTGCCGGGTCTCGGCGGCGACGAGCGCGATGGCGTCGCCGACGTACCGGGTCTCCTCGCCGACGGCGATCATCGCGGGCCAGTCGTGGATGATGTGCCCCTGGAGGCGCTCGCCCGGCACGTCCGCGGCCGTAAGGACTCCCTTGACGCCCGGCATCGCGAGCGCCTCGGAGGCGTCGATCCCCTTCACGAGGATCCGCGCCTTCGGGGGTCGCAGGACCGCGCCGTGGAGCATCCCGGGGACCTTCATGTCGTCCACGTAGAGCGCCGTGCCGAGAACCTTCTCCTTCGCGTCGACGCGCCGGATCTTCGCCCCCACGCCGAGCGCGGCGTCCTGGCCGTCGGGCACCGCGGCGCCCTCCTTGAAGATCCGGGCCGAGTCGACGATCGCCTTCTCGATCTTCACGTAGCCGGTGCAGCGGCAGAGGTTCGTGGCGAGGCCCTTCGCGAGGTCCTCGTGCGTCGGCTCCGGGTGGGAGTCGACGATCCCCTTGGCGCTGATCACCATCCCGGGCATGCAGTACCCGCACTGGACCGCCCCGGCGTTCGCGAAGGCGTAGGTGTAGACGTCCTTTTCACGGTCCGTCAGGCCCTCGACCGTGACGACCTTCCTGCCTTCGAGCTTGTCCATCTTCTGGGGGCAGGCGCGGGTGGCCTTGCCGTCCACGAGGACCATGCAGGCCCCACAGACCCCCTCCGAGCAGCCGTTCTTCACCGAGGTGACGTTCAGGTCCTCCCGGAGGAACTCGAGGAGGTTCGCGTCCCTGGTGCAGCTGACTTCGTGGCCGTTGACCTGGAAAGTTGCCATTGCTCACCTCCGGGTGGGATCGACAGTTTAGATCCCGGGGAGAGGTCCCCGGCGTTTCCGGATCAGCGCGCCACGGTGAGAATCGTCCCGACGTCCTCGGGGGTCCGTCCGACGACCGACTGGTAGTTCCCGCGGTCCGTGGCCCCTTCTGTGATCATGAGGAGGACGGTCTTGTCGGGCCCGAGGAGGCCGGCGTCGCGGAACTCGGCCGTCGAGCCGTCCCCGTGGAGCGCGGCGAGCGCTCCGAGCGCGGCGGCTCCGGTCTCCCCCGCCACGACCCCCGCGTCGGCGAGGCCCCGCATCGCCTCCCGCGCCCTCTCGTCCCCGATGGAGACCATCCAGTCGACCCCCGTCGAGACCCGCGGCCAGGCGACGGGCGAAGGGAGCCCGCAGTTGAGGCCGACCATGATCGAGCGGTGGGGGCCCGGGACGGCGGTCATCCCGCCGGCCCTCGCCGAGACCTGGATGCAGTTCGCGTCCGCCGGCTCGACGCCGACGAGCGCTCCCTTCCAGGGGCGGCTCCGGTAGTAGCTGACGGCCGCGGACATGAACGCGCCCACGCCCATCGGGACGACCACGACGTCGGGCGCGCCGACGCCGGCGGCCGCGAGCGCCTGCTCGATCTCCATGAAGATCGTCGTGTAGCCGTCGACGACCCGGCGGGGCGTCACGTCGTAACCGGGCCAGGAGGTGTCGGAGATGACGAGGCACTTCTCGCCCGCCTCCTCCGCCGAACGGGCCACCGCGGCGTCGTAGTCGCCGTCGACGACCGTCACCTCCGCCCCTTCGTTCTGGATGGCGTGGATGCGGGCGGGGACGGTCCCCTTCGGGACGAAGATGCGGCAGCCGAATCCGAGGAGCCGCGCCATGAAGGCGACCGCGCGGCCGTGATTGCCGTCCGTCGCCGCCGCCAGCGAGAAGGGACGGAGGTAGCCGATGCGGCGGGAGAGGTCGTTGATGTTCGCCCAGGGCTCCGGGTCGAATCCGAGGTGGTCGCCGAGCGCCCGGTACGTCGCCCACGACGCGCCCAGGATCTTGAAGCTCGGCAGGCCAAGCCGCTGCGTCTCCGCCTTCACGAGGACCCGCCCCACGCCGTAGCGGCGGGCGAGGTCGGGGCAGTCGTAGAGCGTCGTGGCGCGGTAGGCCGGCATCCGCCGGTGGAAGGTCCAGACCGACGGGTCGGGCACGGGCCAGCGGTGCTCCGGCCTCGCGAGGGGGTTCTTCAGGAGCGTCGCTTCGGCGGTGACGGCCGTGGCGTTCATCGGGGGCCTCCTCCTCTTCCGGTCAGGGGACGACGTGGGTGCCGGTCTTCCCGGCGAAGGCGAGGCTGAGATGTGCGGGGTCGGTGATGATCGCCTCCCGGCCCCCGCCCTCGAGGAAGGCGATGACGGCCTGGATCTTCGGAAGCATGCTGCCCGGCTTGAAGTGCCCCTCGGCGCAGTACTGCTTCGCCTCGGCGAGCGTCATCCGGTCCACGTCGACCTGATTCGGCTTGCCGAAGTTCAGGCAGACCTTCTCGACGGCGGTCGAGATGACGAGGAGGTCGGCGCCCAGCTGGCGCGCGAGGAGGCTCGAGGCGTGGTCCTTGTCGATGACCGCCGAAGCGCCCGTCATCTCCCCCGCCGCGTTCTCGACGACCGCGATCCCGCCGCCGCCCGCCGCCACGACGACGAACCCGGCGTCGAGAAGGCTCTTGACCGCGTCGAGCTCGAGGATCGCCTTCGGCGCCGGCGAGGCGACGACGCGGCGCCAGCCGCGGCCCGCGTCCTCGACGACGTCCCAGCCGTCCGCCGCCCGGTGGTGGTCGGCCTGCTCCTTCGAGAGGAACGAGCCGATCGGCTTGTTCGGCTTCGCGAAGGCGGGGTCCTCCCGATCGACGAGGCACTGGGTGACGACGGTGGCCGCGGCCTTCCTGATCCCGAGCCCCCTGAACTCGTTCGCGCGGGCGAGCTGGACGTGGTAGCCGACCGCCCCCTGC